>JAQWFM010000045.1 GCA_028704415.1 Oscillospiraceae bacterium
GGTCGCCATGGTGCATTGTAATAACTGTACCTCTGATCTTAATGCCTGGGCGGATATTTTTGCCCAATTAGGTGAGCTAATGGGAATGCCACTGGATTATGACCAGCTTTTCCCCAAGTTATACCGTAAAAGTCTGGAAGGAGCGCCGGATGCAGGCGGACTGATGGTCTGCAATTTCCTTTCCGGTGAGCCTGTGGTAGGCCTGGCTGAGGGACGTCCGTTGGTAGTAAGGCGGCCGGATTCTCAGTTCAACTTGGCCAATTTCATGCGGGCTCAACTGTATTCAGCCTTGGCCTCCCTGGTATTGGGGATGGAAACCTTGCAGCAGGAGACCGTCAAAATTGACCGCCTGACCGGACATGGCGGACTGTTTAAAACTCCGGGAGTCGGGCAACGTTATCTGGCGGCGGCTACCGGATCTCCGGTGGTCACGCTTAAGACCGCTAACGAGGGCGGCGCTTATGGTATGGCCTTGCTGGCCGCTTACTGTCGCCGTCGCAATCCACAGCAGTCGCTGACTGATTTCCTGGCGCAGGATGTTTTTGCCGGTGAGGCGGAGGAAGCTATGCAGCCAGACCCGGTGGATCAAAAGGGCTTTGCAGCCTTTTTGGAGCGCTACAAAGCAGCCTTGCCCATAGAGCAAGCTGCAGTGGATTGCCTTTGAGACCAGGTCAGGATTGTTTCAGAATCTTTATGATCCTGTGACCTCTTGAGGCCCTAACGCCAAACAGCTGCTTGACAGCGGCTTTCAGGGCTAGTAGGATAGGCGCAACCTAATAAACCGTTGAGGCGGAGATAACGGCAGGCCAGTACCTACAGAGAGCCCGGTTAGCTGAGATTCGGGTGGCAGACAGTTTGTCAAATGGACCGCTGAGGGTGTAGTGAACAGGCTTATTGCCTTAGTATTCTGCAACGTTGTGACTCACGTCAGCAGTCAGGGATATGTCAGTATCCTGTAAAGAGCACGGCGCACCGCCGTGAAGCAAGGTGGCACCGCGGATCGGCAGCCTGAAAGGTTCAGCTATTCGCCCTTGACAGATGATATGGTTCTGTCAGGGGCGTTTTTTTATACTCCCGGCTGACAGCAGCCAGGGGGGAGTATATGCAATATTATCCGGACTTAGCCAAGATTGAGGCGCTCGCTGCAGCAGGTCAGTACCGCGTGGCGCCGCTATGCTGTGAGATACTGTCGGATGTGCGGACACCAATCGAAGTCCTGCGGGCCTTAAAAAAGGTGTCAGAGCACTGCTATTTGCTGGAAAGCGTGAGCGGGGGAGAAAAATGGGGTCGCTACACCTTTCTGGGCTATAATCCCCAGCTGGAGGTCACCTGTAAAGACGGCTGGCTGCAGATGGGTGACCGGGGCCTGCAGACCAGTCATCCTGAGCAGTACCTGCGGGAGCTCCTCAGCAAGTACCGCAGCCCCAGGCTTGAAGGACTGCCTTCTTTTACCGGCGGTCTGGTAGGCTATTTTTCATACGATTATCTGAAATATGTCGAACCCGGCATTGATTTGGACGCTGCGGATACAGAAGGTTTTAAGGATTTTGACCTGATGCTCTTTGAGCAGGTCATAGCCTTTGATCACTTGCGCCAGGTCATCGTGCTGATTACCAATCTGGATCTCAGCCAGCCGGCGGCCAGGACTTACGCCCGCGGCGTCAGGGAGCTGGAACAAATGGCCCGGCTTATCCGTCAGGGTCAGCCCAAGGACGAAGCGCCAGGACGGCTGCAAGGCGCGCTTAAACCGCTGTTTGACCAGCCCGCTTACTGCGCCATGGTCCGTCAGGTTAAGGACTATATCCGCCAGGGGGACTTATTTCAGCTGGTGCTGTCTAACCGTCTGTCCGCGCCTTATGAGGGCAGCCTGCTGAATTGCTACCGGAAACTGCGGGTGCTGAATCCGTCTCCTTACATGTTCTACTTTTCCGGCCTGGACGTTGAAGTGGCAGGTGCTTCTCCGGAAACGCTGGTCAAGCTTGAAAACGGCGTGCTGCATACCTTTCCGCTGGCCGGTACCAGACCACGGGGCAAAACGGAAGCGGAAGATGCGGCGCTGGAACAGGCGCTGCTGGCGGATGAAAAAGAACTGGCCGAGCACGACATGCTGGTTGACCTGGGCCGCAATGATCTGGGTAAGATTGCTGAGTTTGGCAGCGTAATGGTTGAGCAGCTGCACCTGATTGAGCGCTTTTCTCATGTCATGCATATCGGCTCAACGGTGAGAGCCCGGCTGCGGGAGGGCTGTGACGCCCTGGACGCCATAGCCGCGGTCCTGCCGGCGGGCACTTTGTCCGGTGCGCCCAAACTCAGGGCCTGCCAGCGGATCCGGGAGCTGGAAAATAATAAGCGCGGCATCTATGGCGGCGCCATCGGCTACCTTGATTTTACCGGCAATCTGGATACCTGTATTGCCATCCGCATCGCTTACAAAAAGAACGGACAGGTCTTTATCCGCAGCGGCGCCGGGATTGTAGCTGATTCTGTACCGGAAACCGAGTATCAGGAATGTATCAATAAAGCCGCTGCCGTGGTGCTGGCGCTGCAAGAGGCAGAGGAGGCGGAGCTGTGATTTTACTGATTGATAACTATGACAGTTTTTCATACAACCTTTATCAAATGGAAGGTGAAATTGAGCCGGACATAAGGGTCATCCGTAACGACCAGCTGACGGTGGCGGAGATCAGGGCCTTGCGGCCGGAAGGCATTATTATCTCGCCGGGCCCCGGCCGGCCGGAGGATGCGGGGATGATTGTTGAACTGGTTAGGCAACTGGTCACGGAAATCCCGATCTTAGGCGTGTGCCTGGGTCATCAGGCCATTTGCCTGGCTTTGGGAGGTGAAGTGACCTATGCCAAACAGCTGATGCACGGCAAATCGTCTCTGATTTGTCCGGATCGCAGCAGCCCGGTCTTTGCCAGCTGCTCACCCCAGATTCAGGTGGGCCGCTATCATTCGCTGGCTGTCCGGGAAAGCAGCCTGCCGGCTTGCCTGCGCGTGACTGCCAGGGCGGAAGACGGCGAAGTCATGGCCGTGGAACATACCGGTGCCTTAGTTTATGGCCTGCAGTTCCATCCGGAATCCATTTTAACGCCGGAGGGCGATCGAATCCTGCGGCAATTTACTCGTTTAGCTAAATGTCACGTCAGTCAGGGTCAGCCCGCCGGAGAGCGGTGTCAGTAGCTGTGAGGCCCGGATTAGTCAGTCCACCAAGCCTGGAAAAGGAGAGACAACATGATTAAAGAAGCAATCGTCAAAATCGTAAGTAAGCAGGATCTGACCTATGATGAGGCTTATCAGGTCATGAATGAGATCATGAGCGGGGAGACCACCGCGGTGCAAAACGCGGCCTTTTTGGCCGCCCTGTCAACCAAGAGCACCAAGGCCGAGACCATTGAAGAAATTGCCGGCTGTGCCGCGGCCATGCGTGAGCACGCTTTGCGGGTCCCTAATGAACTGGATCTGATGGATATAGTGGGGACCGGCGGCGACAACGCTCAGAGTTTCAACATCTCCACCGCGGCAGCTCTGGTAGCCGCCGCCGGTGGCGTCAAAGTAGCCAAGCACGGTAACCGGGCGGCTTCTTCCCGCAGTGGGACGGCTGACTGTCTGGAAGCACTGGGCGTAAATATTAATCAAAGCCCTGAAAAATGCCTGCAGTTACTGAATGAAATCGGGATCTGTTTCTTTTTTGCGCAGCTGTACCACAGCTCCATGAAATATGTTGGCCCGATCAGGAAAGAACTGGGCTTCAGGACCGTATTCAATATCCTGGGACCGCTGACCAATCCGGCGACGCCGCGCCGTCAGCTCCTGGGTGTGTATGATGGCTACCTTGTAGAGCCGCTGGCTCGGGTGCTGCAGCAGCTGGGTGTCCGGCGGGCGCTGGTAGTTTATGGCCAGGACAAGCTGGATGAACTTTCACTCAGCGCTCCCACCACGTATTGCGAGCTGCGTGACGGTCAATTTAAGTCCGGGGTCCTGCAGCCGGAAGACTTCGGCCTGGCTCGTGTCAGCAAACAAGAGCTGACCGGAGGCAGTCCGGCTGATAACGCCAGGATTACCCGTGCGATCCTGGCCGGAGCCCAGGGCCCCAAACGGGATACGGTTTTGCTCAACAGCGGCGCGGCTTTGTATTTAGGGGATAAGGCCGACAGTATTGGCCAGGGGATAGACTTAGCGCGGCACCTGATTGATTCCGGTCAGGCGGCGGCCAAGCTGGAGGCCTTTATTCAGGCCTCCCAGGAGTAACCGATGGAAACCATTTTACAGCAGTTAGCCCAGGCGGCCAGGGTCCGGGTGGCGCAAGACCGGCAGCAGCACAGTCTGGAAGAGCTGCAGCTGCTCTGCCGTTTGGAAGGCACGCCCCGGGTGCCCTTCCGCTTTGAACAGCAGCTGCGGCAAGCAGCCGGCGGGCTGGGTTTTATCTGTGAGGTAAAAAAAGCTTCGCCGTCCAGGGGCGTCATCTCCCCGGATTTCCCCTATCTGGATATTGCCGGCGCCTATGAAGCTGCCGGCGCGGAGGCTTTGTCCTGCCTGACTGAGCCCCGGTGGTTTTTGGGCAGTGATCAGATTTTTGCCCAAATCCGCCGCCAGGTGCAGCTGCCCATGCTGCGCAAGGACTTTACGGTAGATGTCTATCAGATTTATCAGGCCAGATTAATGGGAGCAGACGCGGTGCTGCTGATCTGCGCGTTACTGGACCCGGCCATCCTGGCAGCCTGGCTGGAGGTCTGTGAAAAGCTGGGTCTGACTGCTTTGGTAGAAGCGCATGACCCGACGGAGGTTAAAATGGCAGTCACAGCCGGCGCCAGAGTGATCGGCGTAAATAACCGCAATCTCCGAGATTTTTCCGTGAGACCAGATAACTGCCTCCGCCTGCGAGATCTGGTTCCGCCGGACCGGATCTTTGTGGCTGAAAGCGGTATCCAGGGGGCGGAAACGGTAGCGACATTGGCGGCCGCCGGGGTGGACGCGCTGCTGATTGGTGAGGCGTTAATGCGTGCGGCGGATCCCAAGGCGCTGCTGACTGCGCTGCGCGCCGCAGGCCGGCTGGCAAAACAACACCCGGCACGGGTGCCTGATGCGCAGGGGGAGCGGGAACCGCTATGACCGGAATCAAGCTTTGCGGCCTGTCCAGACTGCAGGATATTGCGGCAATTAATGCCCTGGCGGCTGACTGGGCTGGTTTTGTGCTGGCCCCCGGCAGTCGCCGGACGGTGACGGCCGCCCGGCTCGGGCAGTTGCGCGGGCAGCTCCGGCCTGACATCAAGGCCGTAGGGGTTTTTCAGAACCAACCGCTGAGCCTGGTGACACCACTGCTCCGGGACGGCCTGCTGGATATCGCCCAGCTGCACGGCCAGGAAGATTTTACTTATGTCCGCCGTCTGCGGCAGCAAAGCGGCAAACCGGTGATTCAGGCCTTTAATATCCGGACCGCGGCGGATTTGCAGCAGGCCGCAAAGAGTCCCGCCGACTGGGTTTTACTGGATGCCGTCCGTCCCGGCAGCGGACAGCGTTTTGACTGGAGCTGGCTGCAGTCCTTTACCCGGCCTTACTTTTTAGCCGGCGGCCTGACCCCGGCCAATGTGGCCCAGGCGGTCCGGGAACTTGAGCCCTTTGCCGTGGATGTAAGTTCAGGTATTGAAAGCAGAGGTCAAAAGGACCCTCAAAAAATGGAGCAGTTTGTGCGAGCCGTTCGCCTGGCACAGCAGGCCAGGACTTCCGGAGACGAGCTGGCATCAGCCAACAGAAAGATATGAGGTAAGAGCATATGAGTCATCCACAAAGCCGTTTTGGTATTCACGGCGGCCAATATATCCCTGAAACCCTGATGAACGCCTGCATTGAACTTGAAGCCGCCTACAACCACTACAAAGCGGACCCGGATTTTCAGCGGGAACTGAGCGACCTGCTTAATAACTATGCCGGCCGGCCGTCTAGATTATACTATGCGGCCAAAATGACCCGGGACCTGGGCGGAGCCAAAATCTATCTTAAGCGGGAAGATCTGAATCATACAGGGGCTCATAAAATCAATAATGTGCTGGGTCAGGCGCTGCTGGCTAAAAAAATGGGGAAAACGCGTCTCATTGCGGAGACCGGCGCCGGCCAACATGGGGTGGCCACCGCTACCGCCGCCGCCCTGATGGACATGGCATGTGTGGTCTTTATGGGCGAAGAGGACACCGTCCGCCAGGCCCTCAATGTCTACCGCATGCGCCTGCTGGGCGCGACGGTAGTACCGGTGACCAGCGGGACTGCGACTTTGAAAGACGCTGTCTCTGAAGCCATGCGAGAGTGGACTAAGCGGATCGATGATACCCATTACTGTCTGGGCTCAGTGATGGGGCCGCACCCCTTTCCTACCATGGTGCGGGATTTTCAGGCGGTGATCTCGCAGGAAATCCGCCAGCAATTGCTGGAGCAAGAGGGGCGGCTGCCGGATGCGGTGCTGGCTTGTGTGGGCGGCGGATCCAACGCCATTGGCTCCTTTTATCACTTTATTCATGATCCGCAGGTGCGCCTGATTGGCTGCGAAGCTGCCGGCCGCGGGGTAGACACCGCTGAAACTGCCGCCACTATTGCCACGGGCCGTCTGGGCATCTTTCATGGCATGAAATCATATTTTTGCCAGGATCAATACGGCCAGATTGCGCCGGTTTATTCCATTTCAGCAGGCCTGGACTATCCCGGGGTAGGACCAGAACATGCGTATCTGCATGATATTGGCCGGGCGGAGTATGTTCCGGTTACCGATGAAGAAGCCGTTGAGGCCTTTGAGTATTTGTCACGGACGGAAGGGATTATTCCCGCAATCGAATCGGCACACGCGGTAGCCTACGCTATGAAACTGGCGCCGGCCATGCGGCCGGATCAAATAATGGTCATTACCATTTCCGGCCGCGGAGATAAAGATTGCGCGGCGATTGCACGCTACAGGGGGGAAGATATTCATGAGTAACATTGCACAGGCCTTTGCTCACGGCAAAGCGTTTATTCCGTTTATCACCTGTGGGGATCCGGATTTGGAGACCACCGCTCAACTGGTGCGGGCCATGGCGGATGCCGGTGCGGACTTGATTGAGCTTGGCATCCCGTTTTCGGATCCCACCGCAGAAGGTCCGGTCATTCAGGAAGCCAACCTGAGAGCGCTGCAGGGGGGAGTGACCACGGACAAAATTTTTGCCATGGTCCGGACCCTGAGAGCTTCCGTCACGATTCCGCTGGTTTTCATGACCTATGCCAATGTCGTCTTTTCCTATGGTTCGGAGCGGTTTATCCGGACTTGCGCTGAGCTGGGCATTTACGGTCTGATTTTGCCGGATGTCCCCTATGAAGAAAAAGAGGAGTTCTGCCCCCTGTGCCGGCAGTATGGCCTGGACTTGATTGCCATGATCGCGCCGACTTCTGAGGATCGGATAGCCATGATTGCGCGGGAAGCCAGCGGCTTTATTTATATAGTTTCCAGCTTAGGCGTGACCGGCGAACGCCGTCAGATCAGCACGGACATAAAGCCAATTACGGCTGCCATCCGCCGGGTTAGTCAGACGCCCTGCGCGGTAGGCTTTGGTATATCCACGCCTGACCAGGCAAGTGCCATGGCGGCCCAGGCAGACGGCGCTATCGTAGGCTCTGCGATTGTGCGTCTGATTGCCCGTTACGGGCGGGACGCACAGCAGCCGGTAGCTGACTATGTCCGGGAGATGAAACAGGCGGTGCGAATCCTGATGTAGTCTTGCCTGAAAATGCTGCTATATATCCGGAACAGTAGTTAGCAAAGGACAAGACAATGAGCTGGCAAAATGGAGACAGTTTGTATAATGTGTTATAAAGTGGCTTGACGGTTTTAACTGAATAAGCCAAGATGATGTCGGTAGAATTCATTTTGCTCCCGGTAAACCCTGAGGCAAAATAAGAAAGAGGCCGGCATGATAACACTAAAAGAGCTGAAAATCGGGCAGCCAGCCCGGGTCAGTCAGGTGGGCGGAGCAGGCGCGCTGCGCCAGCATTTTTTAGATATGGGCTTGATCCCGGGCAGTGAGGTGCAGGTTACCCAATACGCGCCCATGGGAGACCCCCTGGAGTTGCTGATTCATGGCTACGAGCTGACCCTTCGCCTGGCTGATGCGGCTGAAATCGGGGTGGAACCGCTGACGGACAGCCAGACGACTAACCGGCCGGCCGGGAGCCGGCGGCTGGGAACCGGTCTGTCAGCACATCCGGGGCTGGGAGAGGGCGGAAAGTTTCACAATAAAGCTCAGGCCAGGCCGCTGCCTAAAGGCAGCAGACTGACCTTTGCCCTGGCCGGCAACCAAAACTGCGGCAAAACGACGCTGTTTAATCAGCTGACCGGCGCCAATCAGCATGTGGGTAATTTCCCCGGGGTCACGGTGGACCAAAAGAGCGGCATGATCAAAGGTCATCCAGATACCCAGGTCACGGACTTGCCGGGGATTTATTCGCTGTCTCCTTACAGCCGGGAGGAAATTGTTTCCCGGCGCTTTATTTTGGATGAAAAACCCAGCGGCATCATTAATATTGTCGATGCTACCTGTATTGAGCGCAATCTCTATCTGACCTTGCAGTTAATGGAACTGAATGTGCCGATGGTCCTGGCGCTCAATATGATGGATGAGGTGCGCGGCAACGGGGGAACCATTGATATCAACCTGATGGAGCAAGTCCTGGGTATTCCGGTTATACCTATATCTGCATCCAGAAATGAAGGCGTGGATGAGCTGGTTGAACACGCGCTGCATGTGGCGCGCAATCAGGAGCGGACTGGCCGGACGGATTTTTGTGATAAGTCCAAAAATAACGGTGCGCTGTACCGCTGCCTGCACAGTATTCGCCATCTGATTGAGGATCACGCGCAGGCCGCGGGCCTGCCGCTGAATTTTGCCGCCAGCAAGGTGATCGAAGGGGATCCGCTGGTGTGGAAGGCGCTCAGCTTTGATGCTAATGAAAAAGACATGTTAAATCACATCATCAGGCAGATGGAAGATGAGGGCGGCCTGGACCGGGCGGCCGCTATGGCGGATATGCGTTTTGCCTTTATTCAGGCGCTGTGTGATCAGGCGGTGATCAAACCCCGGGAAAGCCTGGAGCACAAGCGCAGCCGGAAAATTGACCGTTTCCTGACCGGGCGATTTACCGCTCTGCCGGCTTTTGTGGGGATCATGCTGCTGATCTTTTGGTTAACCTTCAATGTGTTAGGCGCCTGGCTCCAAAATCTGCTGGAGCAGGGGATACAGGCTGTTTCCGGACTGACTGACCGTGGTCTGGCCGCAGCGCACGTTAATGCTGTACTGCGCTCGCTGATTATCAACGGGATCTTTAACGGCGTGGGTACGGTCTTAAGTTTTGTCCCCATCATTGTCATCTTGTTCTTCTTCCTCTCTATCCTTGAAGACAGCGGCTATATGGCCAGAGTGGCGTTTGTAATGGATAAGCCGCTGCGGAAAATCGGCTTGTCCGGCCGCAGCATTGTGCCCATGCTAATTGGCTTTGGCTGTACGGTGCCGGGGGTGATGGCCAGCCGGACGCTGCCGTCAGAGCGCGACCGCAAAATGACCATTATGCTGACCCCTTTCATGAGTTGTACGGCCAAGCTGCCGATTTATGGCTTTTTTACGGCTGCGTTTTTTCCGCGCTACAGCGGCCTGATTATGGCCGGCCTCTACTTTTTGGGCATTGCGGTGGCAGTCTTGGTGGCCTCGGTCGCTAAGCATAGTTTATTTAAGGGCGAAGCGGTTCCGTTTGTGATGGAGCTGCCTAATTATCGCCTGCCAGGAGCCCAAAACGTGGTCCGGCTTTTGTGGGATAAGGCTAAAGATTTTCTGCAGCGCGCCTTTACCGTTATTTTTATCGCTACCATCGTCGTCTGGTTCCTGCAAACCTTTGACTTCCGGCTCAATGTGGTGCAGGACTCTCAAACCAGCATGATGTCCGCTATCGCTGGTTGGCTGGCGCCGGTCTTCAGGCCTCTGGGGTTTGGGGATTGGCGGATTGTCACGGCCCTGGTGGCCGGATTTATGGCTAAAGAGAGTGTGGTATCCACCTTATCAGTGCTGTTTGGCAGCGTTAGCGCCCTGCAGGCGGTTTTGACACCACTGGCTGCAGGCTGCCTCCTGGTGTTCTGCCTGCTTTATACGCCCTGTATCGCGGCAGTCGCCTCTATCCGGCGGGAACTGGGCGGCAGATGGGCTGCCGGCATTGTCACCGGTCAGTGTATAATTGCCTGGCTGATGGCAGGGGTGCTTCGCCTGCTGGGGCAGCTGCTGGGTTTTGTATAAACAATAAACGGCGGACTTAGCTGCAGACTTAGCCGCGGACTTAGCTGAGGGCAGCCGTGCGCCGGGGCGGCTGATCCGGGAGCCAGTCCCGCCCCGTCTGACCCTGCGGGTCAGAAGCAGGGTACTTGGCAGGTAAAAATATCGGTAACGTTAACAATTATGCCCCGGTGATGGCTTGAATAAAGCGGAGTATGTCGGTACAATATTTTTGACAGCGCGGTTGAAAGCCGTATTATACCAAGTCAGTCGGAACAAGGGACTGAAAAAAACAGGAGGACAGAGACATGAAGATGACCTTCCGCTGGTATGGGTCAGACAGCGATAAAATTACCCTGCAGGAGATTCGCCAGATCCCCGGCATGAGCGGCATCATGGGGGTGCTGGATTACAAAGCTGCCGGTGAACCCTGGGAAGAGGCTGAAGTGAAGGCCTACATTGATGAGGTTCACGCTGCCGGCCTGGCTTGTGAAGTGATTGAGAGCGTTAACGTACACGAAGACATTAAGTTAGGCTTGCCGACCCGGGATCGTTATATTGAGAACTACATCACATCGATACGCAATCTGGCCAGGTACGGGGTCAAGGTCATCATTTACAATTTTATGCCGGTCTTGGATTGGCTGAGGACCGACCTGGCCAGGCTTATTCCGGAAGATGGCAGTAACAGTCTTTACTTTGATGAGGCGGACCTGGGAGATCTGACGCCGGTGGAAATTGTGGCGCGCACGGCTCAGCAGAGTAATGGTTTTACCCTGCCGGGCTGGGAACCTGAACGGCTGGCGGATTTGCAAAAGGTGCTGGAGCAGTACCAGCAGGTTGATGAAGCCAAATTGCTGGAAAACTTTAAGTATTTTCTGGATGCGGTGATCCCGGTTTGTGAGGAGGTGGGTGTGCGCCTGGCCTGCCATCCCGATGATCCGGGCTGGCCTATCTTTGGCTTGCCCCGGATTGCCCATGACCAGGCAGGTTATGACAAAATCATCGCATTGCATGACAGCAAAGCTAATACCGCTTGTCTGTGCACCGGCAGCCTGGGCAGCAACGTCAATAATGATATACCGGCCATTATTCGCCACTTTGGGAAGCTGGATCGTATCGGCGCCATGCATGTCCGCAATGTAAAGCATTTAGGCAGCCCCCGCCGTTTCCGGGAGAGCGCGCACCTGAGTTCAACCGGCGATCTGGATATGTATGAAATCATGAAAGCGATTTATGATACCTGTCCGGATACCTATGTCCGTCCGGACCACGGCCGCATGATCTGGGACGAGGTAGGCCGGCCGGGCTACGGCTTGTTTGATCGCGCGCTGGGGGCGACCTATCTGAATGGCCTGTGGGAAGCAATTGTCAAATCTAACCGCTGATCAACCTGACAGACATGGGGCCGGCAGTCATTTGCTTAGATTATAAAGGAGATCATTATGTTAACCTTAAATCGTCATTCAATAAAAGATAAGCAGGCCTGGGCAGCCGCGGGGGTCAGCTTACCCCGTTTTGATCTGGACCAGATGATTCAGGCTACGGAGGCTGACCCGGTTTGGATCCATTTTGGTTCCGGCAATATTTTCAGGGCCTTTATTGCCCGCCTGCAGCAGGATTTGCTTAATCAGGGCCTGGCCAGCCGCGGGATTATTGCCAGTGATACCTTTGACTATGATATCCTGCATAAGATTTACACCCCGTTTGATAATCTGACCTTACTGGTCAGCCTTAAGGCTGATGGCAGTCTGGATAAGGATCTGATTGCCAGTGTGGCGGATACCGTAGCGGCGGACAGCTCTGACGCCAGAGCCATGGCTAAACTGCGCCGGATTTTTACCAACCCGGGTTTGCAAATAATCAGCTTCACCATTACCGAAAAAGGCTATGCCCTGCGTAATCTGAAGGGGGAGTACCTGCCGGTGGTAACGGCAGACCTTAAAGACGGCCCCGGGCACGCCCGCCACGCCATGAGCATGGTAACCGCGCTGTTGTGGTCCCGCTTTCAGGCCGGCGCCAGGCCGGTGGCCATGTGCAGTATGGATAACTGCAGTCATAATGGCGAAAAGCTGCGCAACAGTGTGCTGGAGATTGCCCGGGCCTGGCAGGCCGCAGGCTTTGTGCCGGCCGCGTTTACCGCGTATGTCAGTGATGAGCGTCAGGTTAGCTTTCCCTGGAGCATGATTGACAAAATCACCCCGCGGCCGGACGCCACCGTACAAGCTATGCTGACCGCGGCGGGGATAGCGGATATGGCGCCCATTGTGACCAGTAAAAATACGTTTATTGCGCCATTTGTTAATTCAGAAGTGCCGCAGTATCTGGTCATCGAGGACCGTTTTCCTAACGGCCGCCCGCCGCTGGAAAAGGCCGGTGTCTATATGACTGATCGTGATACGGTCAATCAGACCGAACGGATGAAGGTGACGACCTGTCTCAATCCTTTGCATACCGCATTGGCTGTAACCGGCTGTCTGCTGGGCTATAAGCGGATCAGCGAAGAGATGCGGGATCCGGACTTAAAAGCACTGGTAGAAAAAATCGGCTATAAGGAAGGGATGCCGGTGGTGACTGATCCGGGGATCCTCAGCCCGACAGACTTTATTCATGAGGTCATAGACGTCAGACTGCCTAACCCCTTTATGCCGGATACGCCGCAGCGGATCGCGACGGATACCAGTCAGAAGGTGGGCATACGCTATGGCGAAACCATCAAGAGTTATCTGGCCAGTACCCAGCTAGACGTCAATACGCTGACGGCTATACCGTTTGCCATCGCGGCCTGGCTGCGGTACCTGCTGGCGGTGGATGATCAGGGAGCGGCTATGGCCTGCAGCAGCGATCCCATGCTTGAGACGTTGCAGCAGCAGCTTCAAACGGTCAAGTGGAATCAGCCGGATAGCTATGCCCATCAGCTGCAGCCCATTTTGGCAAATGCCGCTTTGTTTGGGAGCGATCTTTGCGCCTGCGGCTTAGGTAAAAAGATCGAAACCTATTTTGTGGCCATGCTGGCCGGCCCCGGCAGCGTCCGGCAGACCCTGAAGGCAGCGGCTTACTGATGACCTGAAGGCAGCCGCGTATGGCCAGGACCGGCTCCCCCTGATCTGTC
Source organism: Oscillospiraceae bacterium (assembly GCA_028704415.1). Lineage (GTDB taxonomy): Bacteria > Bacillota > Clostridia > Saccharofermentanales > Fastidiosipilaceae > JAAVLZ01. Next base: position 13,387 of record JAQWFM010000045.1, read on the forward strand.
GCCGGGTCCGGCTTTTGGTCAACCGTGCAGTCAAGATAAAAGAACGGAGCAGCGCTCAGGCGTAAGCTCCGTTTTTTATGCTTCCTATTTATCCCCCTTCTGCCTGTGCAGATTCTGCTACATTTAGGGTAGAATGCGTTGACTCTCCGCCTTGCTTTTTACATGATTTCTGGCGGACAATGATAGTCACCAGCCTGGGACTTTGGCCTGAGGCACCACCTGCCGCCTGCATTTTGCTTAAGTCAAGAAGGAGACCTTTAGTATGGCTCAATATGAATTTTTTCTGGCTTCTAGTCTGGAAAAAGTCTTTCCGGCTCAAAAACCGGCACAACTCCCCCCAGCGTCAACCTTGTCTGCCTGGCCGGGCAGCCGGACGGCTATCCAATTGGTTTATACCTGCCAGCAACTGCAGCCCGGAGAGAGCCGTCGTGTTTATGATCTGACCGTCAGCGGCTTACCTTATCCGGTCAGCCTGAGGCAGGTTGAGTTGCTGCCGTCAGAATACCCTTGTTTTGAAAATGTGGATGCGGATTATCTGAGCAAAGCGCCGGGACTGTTTCCGGATCTCCTGCGCCCCATAGCTCAACCCGTGCGGTTACAGCCTCTGCCCCGGCAGTACCGCAGCATATGGCTGAGCTGGGATTTGCCGGCTGAAGCGCAGGCCGGAGCCTATGAGATTACCCTGAAGCTCCAAGGTGTGGCGGAGCTGACCTTGCCTAATGGTCAGGTCCTGTCAGACCCGGCTGCGCCAGGAGATCAGCGGGAATTGCGTTTTACCTTGAATATCGGCCACACAGCCTTGCCTCCCCAGTCCCTGATCCATACGGAATGGTTTCATGCCGACGGATTGGCGGCCTACTACCAGGTTGAACCGTTCAGTGAAGCTCACTGGCAGATTTTGGCCAACTTTATCCAGGCCGCCGGCAGAGAACACGGCATTAACATGCTTTTGACCCCGGTATTTACCCCGCCGCTGGATACGGCCATCGGTCACTGCCGGATGACCATCCAGCTGGTGGATATCCGGCTGGAGCACGGTACCTATCACTTTAACTTTGATAAACTGGCCCGCTGGACCGCCTTATGCCAGGCAAATGGCATCAGCTATCTGGAAATCGCCCACCTGTTTACCCAGTGGGGGGCCGCTGCCACGCCTCACATAGTGGCGGAGATTAACGGCGTGATCCAGCCGATCTTTGGCTGGTCGGTACCGGCCGACAGCCCGGCTTACCGGCAGTTTTTGGCAGCCTTTTTGCCGGCGCTGCAAATCGAACTGACCAGGCTGGGGTATGATCGTCAGCATGTGTATTATCACATTTCAGATGAACCGTCCCAGCGCCATCTGGACTCGTATCAGCGGGCGCGCGCGCAGGTCGCTGACCTGTTGGCTGGCTGTCCCATCATGGATGCCCTGAGTGACCTGGATTTTTACCGCCGGGGTCTGGTGAGTTTACCCGTCCCGGCCAATGATCATATCCAGGCCTTTGCGGATGCAAACGTACCGGACCTGTGGGTTTACTATTGTTGTTCCCAGAGCAATCTGGTGCCCAACCGCTTTTTTGCTATGCCCAGCTACCGTAATCGCATTATGGGCGTGCTTATGTATCTGTACAACATCAAGGGCTTTTTGCACTGGGGTTATAATTTCTACTATTCCCAGTACTCCCTTAAAGCGATCAATCCTTTTCAGGTGACAGATGCCGGCCATGCCTTCCCATCCGGAGATGCCTTTTTGGTCTATCCGGGGCCGAAAGGTCAGGCCTTGTCTTCAGTCAGGGCAGAGGTGCAGGATGAAGCCCTGCTGGATTTGCGGGCGTTACAGTATTTGGAACAGCTTCAGGGCCGTCCGGCTGTGCTGCGGTTAATTACACAGACTGCCGGAATGGCGCAACTGAGTTTTACCGAGTATCCGCGCGATCCGGATTTTTTGCTGCGGCTAAGAGAGCTGGTAGCCCGCGCCATTGAGCAAAGCTTAAGCTAAGCTTTCTGTTATAGCCTACCTTTGATCAGGCTGTTGATTAATCCTGAAGGGGGCGGGACGAGAGTCATTCCGCACTCTTCAGGCTGCTGATCATGTCGATATGCTTCAGGCGGGGACTCATGAAGAGATTTACCACAAAGGTACAGGCCATGGTAAAAGCTGCGGCATATATGAAACTGGGCCAGTTGACCACCCGCTGAAACATGAGATTATCTATTTCTGCCGTCAGGATGACAAAGCGGTGCAAAAAGACGCCCATAATTAAGCCCAGCAAGGTCCCAATCAGGGTCAGCCAGAGGTTTTCCCGATAGACATAAGCATTGACATCCCGGTCATAAAAACCCAGGACCTTAAGGGTGGCGATTTCCCGTGTCCGCTCCGTAATATTGATATTCGTCAGGTTGTAGAGCACTACTATAGCCAGGAGACCGGCGGATAACACAATCACCCAGACAACGGTATTCAGGCTGTTCATCATGTCCTCTACCGTGTTTTTGGAAGCATCCAGATTGGCGGCGCCGGCTACATTGCGGCAGTTCAGGATATTTTGCAACTCAATATCTGCCTGGTCTGCTTGATTCAGATGGACCAAAACCCGGTTATAGGCGGGTGCGCTTCCGCTGAGTTCCTGGTAGGTCGCCGCTGACATGTAGATATAATGCATGGCATAGTTTTCAACAATACGCGAAACCTTAACGGTATAGGTCTGACTGCCTTCCTCAATGCTGATGCTGTCTCCGACGTCTATATCCAGCAAAGCCGCCAGCTTTTCGGTTACGGCCGCGGTCCCTTCGTCCGGAAAACTCAGGGTTTCTTGGCTCTGGCGGTCATACAGCCCGATAAATTGAGTAAACTGAGTTTGCTCTTCCGGGACCGTTAAGTATACTGAGTCCTGGACGCTATGGCTGCCGGCTGAGGCGGTTATGGTGCTGTTATGGGTATATAGATAATTGTTACCTGCCTGATCCAGATACTGATTTAGCTCTGAATCATCGTGACCGGAGGCATCCTTATCTAAGCTCACCACCAGATTGTAGGTCAGCAGGTGGTCATATTGCCGGTCAGCCAGACCAAAAATCGAATCGTGAATACCCAGGCCGGTTAAGAGCAGCGCGGTACAGCCGCCAATTCCCAGTATGGTCATGAAGAAACGCTTTTTATAGCGAAACAAATTACGAACCGTAACTTTTTGCGAAAACTTCAGCCGCTTCCAAATCAGAGGGAGGCGCTCCAGGAGCACCCGCTTGCCAGGCTTGGGTGCGGCAGGCCTCATTAAGGCAGCGGCTGATTCCTGCAAGGCGTGATGGCTGGCAAACACCGCCGCCAGCAGCGTGGCGGTCATGGCTGCCGCCAGGCAGAGGGCTGCCAGCGGCCAATAAAAGCTGATGAGGGCCCGGGGCAGATTATACATGATGCGGTAAGCGTCCCAGATGACGTTAGGGAGCAGCCAAAGCCCTAAGGGTATGCCCAGCAGGCTGCCGCTGACACTGGCCAGCAGGCCATAATTTATATATTTAGAGGCAATGGCATAATTGGCATAACCCAAAGCCTTTAGGGTTCCAATCTGAGTCCGGTCTTCCTCAACCATACGGGTCATGGAGGTCAGGCAGACCAGCAAAGCCACTAAAAAGAAAAATACCGGAAATACCTTGCTGATGTTGTCAATTCGCTCCGCATTGCTTTTCAATTCGCTGTAGCCGGGATTATCTGCCCGGGAAGTGATATACCAGACAGGCTCCTCCAATTGATCAATCTGGTCCTGGCCGGCCTGGATCTGCTCCAGCGCTGCATCCAGCTGATTTTCAGCTTCGGTTTGCTGTTCTGTATAGGTAGCTTTAGCCTGCTCCAGCTGTGCCTGTCCGTCCGCCAGCTGGTCGCGGCCCTGATCAATTTCTGTCTGCTTTTCCGCGAGGGTTTGATACCCGGAATCCAGCTGCGCCTGCCCCTCCTGCAGTTGCTGCCAGGCCGTGCTGAACTGGCTGTCGGCTGCGTCCTGTTGCTGCTGGAGCTCCTGCCGACTTTGCGCCAACCGGTCCTGAGCGGCGTTAAGCTGAGTCGTACCACTGTCAAGCTGCGCTTTGGCCTCAGCTAATTGGGCCTTAGCCTGCTCCAGTTGAGCCTGGGCAGCCTGCAACTGCTGTTGGGTCGTCTGGGCGAGCGCGTCGAAAACTGCGCCTTGTTCACGGATTAGACTGCTTAGTTGCGTCAGATCCTGCTGGCTGCCGGCGCTGGCCGTGGCCTGGCGCAGATCACTTGCTTCCTGGGTCTGGCCCGCCTGCTCCAAAGCCGCGGCTGCGCTTTCCAGGCTGGCTGCGGCCTGCGCTTGTAATTGCTGGCGCAGGTCTGCGGCCTGTTGCCGTAACACCTGGGCTTGTTGCCGCAACTGCTCAGGCTCAGCGGTGGGCTGGGCGGTGGGTTCAGCAGTAGGTTCGGCCGTGGGTTCAGCGGTGGGTTCGGCCGTGGGTTCAGCGGTGGGTTCGGCCGTGGGTTCAGCGGCGGGTTCCGCGGTGGGTTCAGCCGTAGGTTGGGCCGTGGGCGGAGCGGTTGCAGCTGTGGCTGAAACAATAGTCAGATCAGTTGTTGCTACAGCAGGAACTGCCGCTGACATAGCGGCTGCCTGCTGCTCCAGCGCCGCGGCCGACTGCTCCAGCACTTCCGCCTGCTGACTGGCGCTGTCCAAAGCTTCTGCGGCAGCCTCCCAGTCAGGCAGTGCATCCAGCCAGGTCTGAGTTTCTTGCTGTTCCGCCTCCAATGCAGCCGCATTGGACTGGTAATCGGCCAGGCCTTGTTCATAGGTCGTTTGGGCTTCGGCCAGGTCAGCCTTTTGCTGAGCTATGGTCTCACTCGCCTGATCCAACTGCGCGGCCGCGGCGCTAAATTGTTGTTGGGCGGTTTGCTTTTGTTGTTGATAATTGCTGAGGCTCTCCTCTAGTTCTGCTTGCTTTTGCGTTAACTCAGCTTTAGCGGCATCCAGCTGATCCTGACCATCTTGCAGTTCCGCGGTTCGGGTGTTTATTTCGGCTTCGGAATCGGTGATAGTCTGCCACGCGTCATTCAATTCTGTGTCAGCTGTGGTTTTAGCCTCGTCATATGCCGCTTGCGCTTGGTCAACCTTATCCTGAGCGGTCTGTTGTAACGCCTCAAGGCGGTTAGCGGTTTGGATGGCGGCAAAGCTATCTAGTTGCTGGGCCAGGTCATCTATCTGATGATCATAATCAGTGGTATAAGCTGCGGCACTTTGCTTGACAGTTATCTCCGCGGCGGTGTAGAGCTCAGTACTGAAAGCCGAAGCCGGGACATAAGCAAATAAACTGACGGCGCCGTTGCCGATATTGGTGTATCCCCGCTCATAGGTTATATATTGCGGACTGACAGCTTTACCTGTAACCGTAAATGTTTTTACAGCTAATAAATCCAGCGTGCTACTGTCATTTGTCGCGGAGAGGGTGATGCTGTCCCCAATCTCAAATGAACTTAAGGCATCTACTACCATCTCATCATTGGTCTGCGGCAAGCGGCCCGATTCCAGCGTCAGCTGGCTTAGCCAGGCACTGTGGGCCTCGCTGTAATCACCGTTGCTGTCCAGTCCGGCTGGTAAAGCCATCAGGTGAATGACATTTGCTGTCTGCCCCAGTGATACCCGCTCTGAGTCTGACTCAAACAGTAAATCCAGACTTTGCGTTGGCATAACATCCTGAACATAGTCAAGACCTTCTAATGCCGTGATGTCATCATCAGTTAAACCATAGGTAGACTGGATAGTAAAATCGGCCAGCTGTGTGTCCGCATAATATTGCCTGGCTGTAGCTAGCATATCTGGCGCGGTAGCTTTCAAGCCTGCATAGAAGCCAGCGCCCAGGGCAGTGATCAGCAAAATCGCTGCAAAGCGGCCGATATTGGCCTTTATAGACCGACGGCTGTCTTTTTGCAGGGAATGCTTTGATTTATGCCGCCGTGCCATTACCAATCAATCTCCTTAACGTCCAAAGGCTGAGGGTTTTGGCTGTTTTCAACAATATGCCCGCTTTTAACCCGGACAATCCGGTCAGCCATCTTGGTTATGGTGCGGTTATGGGTAATCAAAATCACGGTCATGTTGCTTTGTCGGGACGTTTCCTGCAGGAGCGTTAAAATTGCGCGGCCAGTTTGGTCATCCAGCGCTCCGGTAGGCTCATCGCAAAGCAGCAATTGCGGATTTTTGGCCAGGGCCCGCGCAATCGCCACCCGTTGCTGTTCTCCGCCTGATAACTGGGCGGGGAAATTATCCATGCGCTCCCCTAAACCGACTTTAGCGAGTACCTCTGCCGCATCCAGGGGATCCCGGCATATTTCTGCGGCTAGTTCCACATTCTCCAGAGCCGTGAGGTTTGGCACTAAGTTATAAAACTGGAACACAAAGCCAACATCATAGCGTCGGTAGGTCGTCAATTGCCGCGCGGAAAATTTCGAAATATCTACGCCGTTAACACGGATGCTGCCGGAACTTACCTGATCCATGCCCCCCAGCAAATTAAGTAAGGTCGTCTTGCCGGCACCAGAAGAGCCAACCACGGTGCAGAATTCGCCCTGCTCCACGTAAAAATTGATCTGGTCAACTGCTCGGGTAATGACAGAGCCTTGCCGGTATATTTTTGATACATTTTCAAATTCAACAAAAGCCATGACTTGTATTCCCTCAAATCCTTTCAGCGCTGACTGAAAGGTCCGCCTATACCGCGACGACTGACGCTTATTTGTATTATGGTTACATGAGATTTCGGCACTGTCCATACTATATTACAGCGAATGTCAGCCTAATCGTTAGCTTTAGTTTGAAATAGCCGTAACCGATCTATAAATTTTTATTTATCTCAACGATAACACGATTTGTTTGTTCTGTTTGGCTCAAATACGGATGCTTGGGCAGACTGCCGGAAATCTTGCAAAAGCGTCACACGGCTGAATAAACAATCGAAAAAGATAAAAAAAGAAGATAAAAAGGCAAGAAATGCTCAGTTAATTGTAAAGGTTATGATTTGCGAGCAGTCAATTGTTGCAGACCAGGTATCCAATTGTGACGGGCGAAACTTTACGAATAAGCTTTCTTTGCACTTCCGGATACGCCATAATATTCGCATTAAAAGGGAGTTTATGTTTATGGCTAAGCTATTTTGCCAAGCCACTAAAGTCCGCGCAAGCCAACACAAGATGTGACTGGTACAGGCGGAAACAAAATAGACTAGCCAGGCGAAAATTTTAGACGCTAATAGATAACCCTTTACGCCCATAACTGACCGTAAAAAAACATGGCAACGGTCAGCTTAATAACGTTTGGCCTTTTGAGAAGGCCTGCCGACTGACCCAGGGCTTAGGGCCGGTCAGCAGGAGAACAAAGAGCAGTAAGTGAAGCAATCAACATGGGCTTGGTTACCCCGAAGCACATGACGATATATGAATTTATCAAATAAAGGAAGGAATCAGAGGAATGAGAGTAAGAAACAAGTTACTATCCGTTGTCATGTCTGCTGTTTTATTACTGTCCAGCAACTACGGCTTGGTTAAGGCCCAGGATGATACCAACATGACAGTCAGCACAGCGGCAGCTATATCTGCAGATAATTCCGCGACCGGATTTACAACCAGCGGCTTAAATGAGGAGGAAACGACCTCAACTACTGATTTAGCGGCGGAAACCTTACCGACAACAGAGCCTGCCGCCACTACGGCTGAGGCAACGGAACCTGACCTGACTGCGGCAACACAGGCTACAGACACCCAGGCTACAGAAACCCAGGTAAGTGAGAGCGGTGCAAATGAAGCGTTGGCCAGCCAGTCGGAAGAAGACTCGCAGTCAGGATCCGAGTTTACGTCTACGTCACCTTCCAGTAGTGAAGCGCCGGAAGCCAGTACCGAGGCTACTACTGAAACCAGTGCCGGTGAGACGGCTGAATCAGTTGCTTCGAAAGCAGCCATTGCGGCGTTAGCCGCAGGTGAACCGGTAGCCATTGATGCTTCTGTAGCCAATATTACGGTAACCTTGAGAAAAGACGGAAAAGACGGGGATATCATCACCGGTGATGAGACCATCGCGCGAGATCAGGCTTTATATGCCTATTTGAATTTTGAATTCTTAGCGGAAAAACAGCCGACAGCGGACCAGTTGACGTTTACCTACACAATTCCTGATAACCTGCAAATAACAAGTACCGGTGGCACCTTGTATGCAGATAGCGGTGCGGAGAGCGGCACCTGGTCGGTCAGCGGGAATGTGATAACTATTGACTATTCAGCCGACTGGGTGAATAAAAATCCAAGTGATATTAAAACTCATATTGGCTTAACCATGGAGCTGGATGCCAGTAAAGTAGCAGATGCCGACCAGGTTTCATTTGAATTTCCCGGTACCGGCACGAGTATTGACCTGGACCTTAATACGGCTGAGGTCAGCGGCAACAAGTCTGGCTATGTCTCGTCAGATGGTTATGTCTACTACACCGTAACCCTGAACCCAGATGCGAACGTGAAGAATTTTAATTTTGAAGATAGTTTGGGCGCCAGCCTGGAGTATGATACAGCTTCGTTTAAGTTGGATGGTGACTCGGTTGCAGCTACAGTAACCGGCCAGACCGCTACGATTTCCCTGGACTCATTAAGTATGGGATCGCATCAGATCACCTACCGGGCAAAACTAAAAGACGGTATTATGCCGGCAGCGGATGGTACCCTGCCTAATATTGCTAACACTGCTGAGTGGAGTTGGACCGGCGGTCAGGATGATTCAACTTATACGCCTGACTTGAATTACAACATGCTCCGTAAGTCAGCCAGTGGCCGCAATGCCAATGATGAAGTAACCTGGACCGTTACCATTAATGCTGGTACGGCTAAGGCGAATCTGAAAGATTATGTCTTTACTGATACGCTGCAAAATTATGCCGCCGGCAAATTTTATTACACCGGCAGCGCTGAGGTTAAAGATTCATCAGGTAAAGTAGTAGCAACGATTCCGCTGGATGGAAATACCAACCAGTTCAGCTATACCTTCCCAAATACGGACGACTTCGGGACTTATACCATTACCTACAAAACTAAAGTCAGCGCCCCGGCTACGACTCCGGGCAGTGTAACTTATACCAATGACAGTGAACTGACCCCGCCGGACAGCAATCATCCGGGCGGCAGCGCCTCTGATGATTACACCTGGAACAGCACCTTGTCGGATGGTGATGTCATTAATAAAACTTTGACGGGCCCTGATGCTGACGGTAAGGAAAGCTGGTCGGTCCATCTTAATCCGATTTCAGGTTTACAGCTAGATGAGACCCACAGCTTAACTGTGGCCGATACCCTCTATTTTAATAGCAGCAAGTCTGCTCATATCTTGCTGGATGACAGCAGTATAGTTATTCCTGGCCTCCTATTAGGGGTGGATTATACGATTCAATACACCACCACCTGGGATAGCACCAGCAGCACAAATGTCAAAGTCGGATACACAATTACCTTTAAGCCAACAGACGCTGTAAAAGCTTTGATGAGCAGTGACGGCGAGGGGGTTGATATTCAATACAACTCCAATATTGATAAGACAGGCGGTACTTATAAAAACGATGCCAGATAGAGTCCGTATACTTGGTGTAAATTCGAAAAGATAAAAAAGAGCCATGAGCTCGCTTTCGGTATAATAGGTTTTGCGAAACTAAAAACTGAAAGGGATGAACTCATGACTCAAATACATCTTA
>JAQWFM010000046.1 GCA_028704415.1 Oscillospiraceae bacterium
CCTGATTGCCGGCGCTACCGGATCAGGTAAATCCGTTTGTATTAATGCCATTTTGATCTCCCTGCTGTATCGCTGCAATCCCTATGAGGTCAAGCTGCTGATGATCGACCCCAAGGTGGTTGAACTCAGTGTCTATAACGGCATTCCGCATTTACTGGCACCGGTGGTGACTGATCCTAAAAAAGCCGCCAACACCTTGAATTGGGCTGTCGTTGAAATGACAAGACGTTATGACTTATTTGCCAAAAAGGGGGTCCGGGATCTCTCTTCATATAATCAAGCTATGAAAGCTGAAAACGGTGAAAAGCTGCCTTTAATCGTTTTGGTCATTGATGAACTGTCTGACCTGATGAACACAGCGCCGCATGAAGTAGAAGATGCCATCGCGCGCCTGACCGCGATGGCCCGGGCTGCCGGTATGCATCTGATCATTGCGACGCAGCGGCCGTCTGTGGATGTGATCACCGGCGTCATTAAGGCTAATATTCCTTCCCGCATTGCGTTTATGGTATCGTCGCAGGTTGATTCAAGAACGATTCTGGATATGTCCGGCGCTGAAAAGCTGTTGGGCAAAGGGGATCTGCTGTATGCGCCGCAAAGCGCACCTAAACCGATCCGCGGTCAAGGCGCTTTTATAACGGAAAAAGAAGTCGAGCGAGTGGTAGCCTTTTGCAAAGCGCAAAATACCACGGGCTACGATGATGATCTGGCACAGGAGATTACGACCACCCAGGCAGCGGCGGCTGCGGGCGATAATGGCTCCGACAATGACCAGGATGATATGTTCTGTGATGCGGTGGAAACGATTCTGGATACCGGCTATGCTTCAGTATCCATTCTGCAGCGGCGCCTGAATGTGGGATATCCCCGCGCCGGCAAGCTGATAGACGCAATGGAGCGGGCCGGATATATTGGCCCGTTTGAAGGCTCAAAACCGCGTAAGCTGCTACTTACCAGAGTGCAATGGGAACAGATCAAAGTCCAGAAAGAAGGGCAGTGACCCTGATGGTCGCTGGTCCGGGAGGTATAGACAAGTATGACAGATCATAATGAATTGGAATTGCTGCAGACCGCTCAGATTGACAGTGCGGAGATCCTGGCCGTCGGTACCGAGTTGCTGATGGGACAGATTGTAAACACCAATGCTGCATATTTAGCGCACCAGCTACGGGATCTGGGGATCTTTTCCTACTATCAGACGGTAGTGGGGGATAACCATGAACGGGTTATCCAGGCTATCCATACGGCTTTATCCCGCACTGATTTACTGATTATGACCGGAGGCTTAGGGCCGACGGCCGATGACATATCTATGGCTTGTGCAGCTGAAGCCTGCGGACGCAACTTAATCTTTCATCAGGCTGAATGGGACAAAATCACGGCTTACTTTGCCCGAACGGGCAGAAAGGCTGCTGAAATAAACCGTAAGCAGGCCATGCTGCCGGAAAACAGCCTGATTCTGCCCAATAACAACGGCACCGCTCCCGGCGCGCTTATTCCGCTGCTTTGGCAGCAGCAGCCGCGCTTTGTCGTGCTCTTACCCGGACCGCCGCTGGAAAATCATTTGATGTTTCAGGATTATGTCCGGCCGGTATTATTAAAACACACCCGCCATCAGCTTAAATCCGTGTTCTTGCACTTAACCGGTATCGGGGAGTCTGAAGTTGAAACCAGGATTCAGGATTTAATCACCCAGCAGCATAACCCCACTATCGCGCCGTATTGTTCAGAGGGAGAGGTCACCCTGCGGCTGACCCAGCTGTGCGATGATGACCAGGATCCGGACTTAATTACACCGGTAAAGCATGAATTGTATGCTCGTTTGGGACAATATGTTTATGAGGAAGGCGAGCGAAAGCTGCCTGAAGTTGTCAAGGATCTTTTAGCCGGCAAACATCTGACGGTTTCCTTTGCCGAAAGCTGCACCGCCGGGCTAATGTCCAGTCAATTTGGTGATTTGCCCGGTGTCTCGCAGGTGTTTCTGGGCAGCGTCGTCAGCTACGCTGACTCGGCTAAAGAAAACCTGTTGCAGGTGCCGGCCTTTATAATCCAGCAAGACGGCGCGGTCAGTGAGGCCTGTGCCAAAGCTATGGCTTCAGGCTGCCGGGAGCGCTTTGGCAGTGATTACGGCGTGGCTATTACCGGTATTGCCGGTCCGGACGGCGGTAGCGCGGATAAGCCTGTCGGAACTGTGTGGCTTGCGGTAGCTGATGTTCAGGGTATCGTCAGTAAATTGCATCATTTTCAGGGCAGCCGGGCTAAAATCCGCCGCCTGGCCGCCCTGAAAGCCTACGATTTATTGCGCAGGAGGATGCTCAACCTTGGCGAATAATATCAAGGGCCAGCGGCCGCTGACCCTCAATCACGAGCTGGATACCAGCAGCCGCCAGCTGGGGCGTATGACCATGCTGCTGATGATCGCTTCGATCATTGGCAAAGTTACCGGTCAGTTGCGCGATATCCTGGCCATGAATTACTTTCAGCACGGTATTCGCAGTGATGCTTATACCCAGGGTTTTCTGATCCCGGACTTTGTCTATCAGCTCCTGGTTGGCGGATCGATCCAGGCGGCCATCATTCCAACCTTATCCGCTGCGTTAGCCCGCGGGGAAGGGCGGAAGGGCTGGCGGGCCGTCAGCATATTTGTCAGCAATGTCATGATCATTATGCTGGGCATCAATGTTCTGGGGATTGCGGCCGCGCCCTGGTATATGAAACTGGTCACCCAGGCTGAAACTTATGACCTGGCAGTCCGGGTGACCAGAGTGCTGTTTCCCCAAACCTTTTTTATGATGCTGGCCGCACTGAGTATCGGTATTTTAAATGCGTACAATCGGTTTGAGCGGACTGCCTTTGGTCCGGTCGTCTATAATGTACTGGTCGTCATCAGCCTGATGCTGTTTGGTGCGGCGACTGATGCTTCCGTGGTTCAGGTCACAGCCGGCGTAACCGTCAGTGCTTTGATATATTTTGTCATGCAGGCGTGGCTCGGAAGGCGGGAACTTTCCAACTTCCATTTTGCGCTGGACAATCACAACAAGGATTTTCGCTTGCTGGTCAGACTGGCTATCCCCACCTTAATCTCTGCTTCTATTCCCCAGTTAAACAGTATTGTATTGAATGCCATTATTGGCGGCAATGAGGCTTTTCCGGAAGGCACCGCCACCAGCCTGCGCAATGCCGGCAGCCTCTGGATGCTGCCCTGGGGTGTGATTGCGGTGTCCGTGGCTAATGTCATGATGCCCAGTCTGGCCGCCGCGGACGCCGCCGGACGCTACAAAGAGGCAGGACGCCTGCTCACCCGCTCACTGAAAAAATCCTTATTTATTACCCTGCCCTTTGCGGTTATTTTCTTTGTGAACCGGGTTGATATTGTGCGGGCGGTCTTCCAGTGGCAGGTCAGCAGTTATAATGAGGATGCGGTCAGGCTGACCGGCGGGATCCTCAGTTTCTATTGCCTGACGATTATTACCCATACCATTGTGGCGATTATGAATAACGCCTTCTATTCAATAAAAATGACTAAGATTCCACTTTACACCAGCCTGGTTTCACTGCTCTTAACCACTACCTTAGGTTATGTTTTTTCTTACCATACAGCTTTGGGCGCCAGCGGTCTTTCTTTAGGCTATGCCGCCGCAAGCCTGCTCAATGCCATCGCGCTGCTCTATTACTATAGGCTGAAAAATCCTAAGGGGAGACCCCGGAAAATCCTGCCATTTGTCGTCAGAGCGGTACCCGCCGCTTTGATTCAGCTGACGGCAGCAATTATTATCCGCAACCTGATGGATGGCAGTCAGTTTTTCAGCACAGGAAAACTGCGGCAGCTCTTGTCGCTGGGCATCCAGTCAGTTTTGTCCATGCTGATCTACATGTTAGCTGCTATTGTCATGGGACTGCCGGAGGTGCGGCCGTACGTGAATAAGCTCCTGCCCAAACCATGGCGCAGCTGAGCGTTTTGCCCGCTTTTGACCGGTTTTGCCAGGAATGATGATTGACTAAATCGGGACAACAGTTATAATAATAAAGAACGTATGTTCTAATTGTGTCATTTCGCGGCTTCAGGCCGCCCAGGAGGTAAATATGGCCAGATCATCTAAAAGCGGTAAATCCACCCAGGATGTCAGCCCTAAGGAACATGATGAGCGTGAAAAAGCGCTTGAAGTCGCATTTAGCAGCATTGAAAAGCAATTTGGCAAAGGTGCGGTCATGAAAATGGGCGACCAAAAGGTCGTGGATGTGCAGGCCGTTCCAACCGGCGCACTATCCCTTGATATTGCCTTGGGCATTGGCGGCGTGCCCCGCGGCCGGGTGGTGGAAATATACGGTCCTGAATCTTCAGGCAAAACTACCGTGGCGCTGCATATTATTGCAGAAGCGCAAAAGCGGGACGGCATTGCGGCTTTTATTGATGCTGAACACGCATTGGATCCGGGCTATGCTGAACATTTGGGCGTTGATATTGATAATCTGATTGTATCCCAGCCGGACAACGGTGAACAGGCCCTGGAAATTGCGGAGGCACTGGTGCGCAGCGGCGCGATTGATGTCGTTGTTATCGACTCCGTGGCGGCGTTGGTCCCTAAGGCTGAGATTGACGGAGAAATGGGAGATTCCGTGGTTGGGATGCAGGCCAGATTGATGTCCCAGGCCTTGCGCAAACTGACGCCCGTGGTTAATAAATCTCAGACTGTTTTGATTTTCATCAACCAGTTGCGGGAAAAAATCGGGGTTATGTTTGGGAATCCTGAAACCACCCCCGGAGGCCGTGCCTTAAAGTTTTATGCCTCTGTCAGACTGGACGTGCGCCGGATAGAGACGCTGCGCAATGGCACCGATGTCGTGGGCAGCCGGACCAGGGTTAAAGTGGTCAAAAACAAAGTTGCGCCGCCGTTTCGTGAGGCCGAGTTTGACCTGATGTATGGTGAAGGTATTTCAAAAGAAGGCTGTATCCTGGATCTGGGTGTTGAGGAAGACCTGATCAAAAAGAGCGGTGCCTGGTTTTCTTATCATGATGAACGGATTGGCCAGGGCAGAGATAATGCCCGGCAGTTCCTGAAAGATCATCCTGAGACCAGAGATGAGATTGAACAACAGATTCGGGATATTTATGCTAAACGGGAACACCATACTGAGGAGGACCACCCTGCTGAAGCTGCGGATAAGCCGGCTGAAGGTCCGACCCCCGCGCGCATGAGTGATGCGGAAATGGACGATTTATTAAATTTGGATGATTTATAAACTGAGGCGCTATGATAGGGGACGCAAATAAGGGCAGGCTATCTGTACCTGCGGGAGCAGGGGACCAGGCAACCACGGCAGCCACAGGTGAAAGGGCATATCAGCAGGCCCGGGCCGCCGCTATTTATTATCTGTCGTTAAAAAAGAGCAGTAGCGGGCAGGTCAGCCGTTACCTGGTCCGTAAAGGCTGGCCCGCGCCAGTGGCTGACGTGGTCTCACAGGCATTAGTAAAAGATGGTTACATCAATGATATCGTGCTGGCTCAGCAGGTTCTGAAGGGACGCTGTGGCCGTAAGGCTGAGAGCTTTGCTCATTTGGAGCAGCGCCTTCGGCGCCTGGGCTTTCCGCCGGCGGTACGGGCCCAGGCCCTGGATGCGTACAGACTGGAAGGGCAAAGTGATCTGAAGTTGCTGGCTGCATTGCTTAAAAGCAAGTACGCCGCCGAACTCCGCTTGCTGAGGGATAAGCAACTGCCTCCGGAGCGCTGCCGGGAACTGCACCTATTGCTGTTAAGCCGCGCGGCTGGCCGCGGCTTTACCCCGGCACTACTAAGGCAGTTGTTGAACTTGTGGGGCCTGACCTTAGAATAGGTTTAGCAGACCCCCCCGGTGTGATATACTTTCTAACGATCAATCCAATCCCTGTACGGAGGCTCATAATCTGATGACATCAAATAAGCCTGCTGCTGCCGTTGATTCCACAAGCATAACGGTTGCGCTGATAACACTGGGTTGCTCCAAAAACCTGGTAGACGCTGAATACATGAGCGGTGTAATGGCCGCTGATGGCATGACGATCGTGAGTCAGCCTCAGGATGCTTCAGTTATTGTCGTTAATACGTGTGGCTTTATTGACAGCGCTAAAAAGGAAGCGATTGCCACGATCCTGGATATGGCTGACTACAAGCAGGACGGAAACTGTAATTTCCTGATCGTTACCGGTTGTATGGCACAACGCTATGCGGCGGATATTGCACAATCCCTGCCTGAGGTAGATGCAATCATTGGTACCAGCCATTACAATGACATCGCCAAAGCTATTCGCCGCTTATACACTGAGCAAAACGCAACGGCCCGGTCGGGGCCCCGGCAGCAGTTGCCTCTCAGCTGGACTGATTTTGATCCGGATCACACCCTGGAGCACCTGCATGCTGGCAGCCGCAAATTATCAACCCATTATTACGCTTATCTTAAATTAGCTGAAGGCTGCTCTAATCACTGCACCTTTTGTGCCATTCCAGCCATCCGAGGACCGCAGCGTTCCCGACCGCTGGATGAATTATTGACGGAAGCAGCAACCTTGTTGCGGGAAGGGGTCAGTGAGCTGATCCTCATTGCCCAGGATACTACCGCTTACGGGCTGGATCTGACCGGCCGCAGAGATCTGCCGGCTTTGTTGCGTCAATTATCAGCGCTGCCATTTCAGCGGATTCGGTTTTTATATGCCTACCCTGACGGTGTGACGCCGGAACTGCTGGAAGTCATGGCTGCGGCGCCCAACATCCTGCCATACCTGGATCTTCCTATTCAGCATGCCTCTGACTCAATCCTCAAGAGAATGGCTCGTAAAGATAACGCGGCTCAGCTCAGAGCGGTTTTGGATCAGGCGCGGGCGGTGATGCCGGATATTTGCTTAAGAACCACCGTTATGGTCGGTTTCCCGGGGGAGACTGAGCAGGATTTCCGTTGCCTGCTGGATTTCCTTAAGGCTCAAAAGTTTGATCATCTGGGCTGTTTTATTTTTTCGCCTGAAGAGGGTACAGTTGCCAGCCGCTTGCCGGAGCAGGTTTCCGCTGAAACTGCGCAAGCTCGTTACAACCAAGTCATGGAGACACAGCAGCAAATATTGCAGGACCTCAACTCGCAAAGACTAAATCAGGTTTATACGGTATTAGTTGAATCCGTGTCAACAGATGGTGTATTCTATCTTGGCCGCTGTGACTGGCAGGCGCCTGAGGTTGACAGTCTGACGCATGTTCTGGCTGAAGCGCAGCCTTTGGAGATCGGGCAATATTACCCGGTACGAATCATTGAGGCTGATCATTATGATTATACAGGAGTGGTTGAATCATGAATTTACCCAATAAACTGACCGTCATGCGTATTGTACTCATCCCGCTGGTCCTGATTTTTTTACTCCCTTTACCCTGGTCTCAGGCAGCGGCATGGAATGACTTCCTTTCAAGCGGCGGCCGGCTGATCGCGTTGCTGTTTTTTATGATCGCTTCTTTTACAGACTATCTGGATGGACATATTGCCAGAGCCAGAGGTATTGTCACAAATCTGGGCAAATTTTTGGATCCCATAGCCGACAAGATGCTGGTTTTGTCTGCATTTATTGCGCTGACTGAACTGGGGCGGATCAGTTCCTGGATACCGGTCATCATTTTATTCAGAGAGCTGTCAGTCACCGGCATCCGGCTTCTGGCAGCCAAAGATGGGGTAGTAATCGCCGCCAGTAAACTGGGTAAGCTAAAAACCGTAACTCAAATGATCGCCTTAATTCTGCTCCTGCTGGGCGTCAGCCTGCAGACCCTGCTGCCGGCTGGTGCCGTTTTGACAGCTTTAACTGTACTTGGCAATATCGCTTTAATTATCTGTATTATCACCACCTTTGTCTCAGGCTATGATTATCTGAAAAAGAACCAGAGATTGTTACATTAATTTGGATATAAAGCGAAGTTCCTGAACTTTTTAAGGAATTCAGCGCTTTTAGCTTGACAGAATATAATTGATCATATACAACACTATACGTTACGCAAGATAATATCTGGTACGGCCTAAGGGAGAAGCCTGCCCGTCACCAGGAAACTCTAGGAGGATGATTCAATGAAAGATGAAGCTATTTTTGAAAAGATAAGAGATATTCTGGTGGATCAGTTAGGCGTTGAAGCAGATGAAGTGACGATGGATTCTGATTTTACGGATGATCTGAACGCGGACTCCCTGGATATTGTTGAGCTGGTCATGGCTATGGAACAAGAGTTTGGGGTATCCATTCCTGATGAAGAAGCGGAGCGCATTAAAACCGTTGGCGATGCGGTAGAATTTGTAAAGAATAATATCTGAAATTAACTTACCTGGTCAGGCAGCCAGTTTACTTAGTTTGGCTAAAGGAATCCGATGCACGGGTTCCTTTTTTGTCGGTGTAAGCAGGCGCTATAGCTAAGGCCAGGCTTAAGTGCATGCTAACTCAGAAGGTATGTTATTATAGGAACGGCCTGTCGGGGCCTGATGGCCTGATGGTATTCTCAAGCTAAGGCAGCCGCCTTACATAAAGCAGGTAATTAAAATGCAAAACTCGTCGCAAAGCTCTATATCAGATTTGGCCGGCGCTTGTTCCCGGGTGGAAACACAGCTGGCCTACCATTTCAGGAATCAGCAGCTCCTGGTGAGTGCTTTAACCCATCGCAGTTATGTCTATGAACACCAGCAGGAACATAGCTTTGATAATGAGCGGCTGGAATTCCTGGGAGATGCTGTTTTAGGCCTGGTGATTGGGGATGCGCTGTTTCAGGAAGACCGCCGTTTGCCTGAAGGGCAGCTGAGCCGTTTACGGGCAGCAATTGTTTGCGAGCCGACTTTAGCCCGGGCGGCCGCGGCGATAAATCTGGGCAGCAGTTTACGCTTTGGTAAAGGAGAAGGGCGCCACGGCGGGGCAGATAAGCCGTCCAATTTATCCAACGCCATGGAAGCTATCTTTGCCGCGGTTTACCTGGACGGCGGCTTTGCTGCGGCTAAACAGGTGGTGTTACGGACCATGTCCCCTTATTATCAGGAAGCTCTGACCGGAGATCTGGTGTACGATTATAAAACCTCTCTACTGGAATATAGTCAGGCCCATCCGGAGCAGGAAGCTTTTCGCTTTTTACCCACGGAACAAATCGGACCCATGCATGACTGTGAGTTTGTGGTTAAGCTGTTTCAGGGAGCAAATTGTTTGGCCAGCGGCCGGGGACGCAGCAAGAAACAAGCTGAGCAGGCTGCGGCCAGGCAGGTTTGGCTGCAGCTTAATCAAGAAGCAGCAGAGGGGAGCCGCGTTAACTGACATGAGGCTGATCTCCTTAACTTTACTTGGCTTTAAGTCATTTCCCGAGCGGACGGTTATCCGCTTTAATGAAGGGGTTACCGCCATTGTGGGTCCCAATGGCAGCGGTAAGTCCAATATCACAGATGCGATTCGCTGGGTCATGGGGGAACAATCCGTCCGGACCTTGCGCGGAGATAAAATGGAGGACGTGATATTTTCGGGGACCAATAACCGCAAGGCCATGTCTATGGCCGAAGTTACCATTTTAATTGACAATAGTGACCATGGCCTGGGTGTGGATTTTGCAGAAGTAGCGGTGACCCGCCGGCTCTATCGCTCTGGCGAGAGTGAGTTTTTCATCAACCAGCGAGGGTGCCGCTTAAAGGATATTCATGCGCTTTTTATGGACACCGGCCTGGGCCGGGACAGTTATTCTATTATTGGTCAGGGCCGGGTAGAAGAGATCCTCAGTCCGCGCTCTGAAGACCGCCGGAAAATTTTTGAAGAGGCGGCCGGAATCCAGAAATATAAGGTCCGGCATCAGGAAGCCTGCCGTAAGCTTGAGGCAACGGACCAGAATTTACTGAGAGTAAAAGATATTCTGGCGGAAATAGAAAAGACATATCCCTCACTGGTAACACAGGCCGAAACCGCAACCGCTTACCTGAAGCTGTATGCTGAGCTGCAGACCATAGACATCGCGCTGCTGTTAAAGCAGATAGACGCCGATGCCGGAGCCAGGGAGCAGTCAGTCCGGGCAGCGGCGCAGTTACAGCAACAGCTGGAGGCCAAACAGCAGGGCCAGGAGCAGCTGCAGCAAGCCCTGCTGGATTCGCAGACCCAGCTGGCCGATAGCAGTGAGGCGGTTAAAAATCTGCGTCAGGAACTGCAGACTTTACAGCTGCAACTGACGGCGCAGCAGCAGGAAGAGGCCCGTTTGAATGAGCGGATGGCGCAGCTGCAGCAACGGTCTGCAGAGCAAGGTGCCTCCGCCGCCGGGCTGGATGAGGACCTGCAGGGCCTGGCCAGACAAAAGGACCGCTGCCAGCAGCAGTTTGCGGCCGTAGAAGCGGAATACCAAATGGTTGCCGCTAAACGGCAGGCCGAGATAGAGCAGCTGCAGCAACTGAAAGCGCGACAGAGTGAGCTGAATGCTGACATCGACCGCCTGCACCAGGCTGAAACCCGCTTAAGGCAGCAGACTGAGCAGTTACAACAAGAGCGGAGGGAAAGAAGCGGAGCACAGCAGCAAATGCTGCTGCAGCAGGAAAGCCTGCAGGGAGAGCAAAGCCGGCTGGAACAGCAACTTACTGACGCTTTAAGCCAACGCAGCCAGCAGGTTATCCTGCTGGCTAAGCTGGAGGAGGAGCGGCAGCAACAGCAGGAGCAGCAGGCGGGCTTAAAGCAGGAGCTTATTGCCTGCCAGGCGCGCTTGCAAGCCGTTAAGGAGCAGCGGGACCTTTGTCAGGCCACGGTACGGCAGCAAACCTTTAAGCTGGACACCCTGCGGAATCTGGAGGCTAACCTCACCGGGTACAATGAGACCGTCCGGCAAATCTTAAAGCGGGGCCAGCAAATTGCTGGGGTTTCCAATCAAATCAGAGGTACGCTAAGCTCCCTGCTGGAAACTGATCCGGCATATGATCTGGCTATTGAGACGGCCTTAGGCGCCAGTATGCAAAATATCGTGGTGCAAACGGAGGCGGCGGCTTCAGACCTGATCAGCATTCTGAAAAAAGAACGGCTGGGCCGGGCCACCTTTTTGCCGGTTAATTCCATTTCCGCCCGCAGCCTCAGTCTGCAGGAACAACAGCAGCTGCGGCCTTATGCCGCAAAAGGCGTCCTTGGGGTGGCTGCTGATCTGGTTCGCAGTGCGCCGGATCTAAAACCAATTGTGCAAAACCTGCTGGGCCGGATCGTTATTGTGGACACCTTACCGCATGCCATTGAGCTTGCGCGCGCTTTGAGGCATAGTTTACGCCTGGTAACGCTGGAAGGGGATGTCATGAATCCCGGAGGTTCCATGACCGGTGGCTATCACCGTGGCAAAAGCAGCGGCCTGATGAGCCGCAGCCGCGATATTAAGCAGCTGGAGGCTAAGCTTAATACCTTGCATCAACAGCAAAACGCGCTGGAAGGTAAGGTTGACCAGGCTGAAGCAAAGCTTAAGCAGGCTCAACTGGAGCTGGATCAGCTGCAGGGACGGTATGCTTTACTACAACAACAACAGGCCGCGGAACAAGCCCGGCTGCAGGCCCTGAAAACCCAGACTGAGGAGCTGTCCCAGCGGAAACGCCAGAAATCGGCCCAGGCCGAGCAGCTGGCCCAATCATTAGGGCAATTAGGTTTAGCCGAGCAATCAGATTTAAGTCAGGCCCAAACATTGCAGCAACAGTTTGTCGAGATTAAGGCTCAGCTGGAACAGGCTGCGGCAGACCTGAGCCAGCATAATGAAAAGCAATTGAACTGCAGGGATCAGGTAGCCTTAATGGAAAGCCAGTTTTCCCGGATGGAAGAACGCTTCCACAGCCAAAAAAGTGAATTGGCGCGGCTGGAACAGGCCTACAATAAACAAAAGAACCAGCTGGCTCAGGCCTGCCAGCAGCAGCAGCATATGGAGCTGTCGGTAAATAAGCTGCAGACAAGCCTGACCGGCCTTTCTCAAACCATTCTGAGGCAAGAGGCGGAACAAAATAGCGCTAAAGCAAAACTCCAGCAGGCAGAGCAAAATCAGCAGCTGCTGCAGGCTCAGCGGGATCAGCTTTATATCCGGCAAAATCAACTGAATGAGGCTGCCTCAGGAATAAGTAATCAGCTGCAGCAAATCCAGCATGAAACAGACAGGCTGAGCCAGCGTTTGGATCAGAACCGCAATCGCCTGTGGGAAGATTATGAACTGACGACTGGTTTGGTAGCTTTGTGGCCGGGAGCGGCCTGGGATGAGAATAAATTAAAGAACCGCCTGGCAAAACTTCGTTCCGACTTAAAAAAACTGGGCCCGGTTAATTTGCAGGCTATTGATGACTACCAAAAGCTTTGCCACCGCAGGGCTTTCATGCAGCAGCAGTATGACGATATCCAAAGCGCAAGGGTCGCCTTAAATCAGGTCATTGAACAGCTGCTTGAGGCCATGCGGACGCAGTTTAACCAGCGCATGGAGCAAATCAGAGATTATTTTCAGGAATCATTTATGGAGCTGTTCGGTGGCGGGCAAGCTGATATTGTGCTTGAAGATGGTAAAGATATCCTGGAAGGCGGGATAGACATCAGAGTATCGCCGCCCGGCAAGCGCCTGCAAAACATGCTCTTGCTTTCTGGCGGGGAGCGAACGTTGGCGGCCATAGCCTTGCTCTTTGCTATCCTGAAACTCAGGCCCACGCCATTTTATGTCTTAGATGAAATTGAAGCAGCTCTGGATGAAAGTAATGTCTTTCGCTTTACTGCTTATATCAATAAGTATCGGGCACAATCGCAGTTTATTTTAGTCACCCACCGTAAGGGGACTATGGAAGCAGCAGAAACCATCTACGGTGTGGCCATGCAGGAACGCGGGGTTTCAAAAATTTTATCTTTACAAATGTACGATGAAGCAACCACTACTTCTGCGACATAAGACCAGGAAGGAGCAAATTATGGGTTTACTGGACAAGTTTAAACAGGGATTAAGCAAAACCAGAGCTTTTTTAAGCAGCGGCATTAAACAACTCGGCCTGGCCATGGGCTACTTTGACGAGGATATGATTGATGAACTGGAGGTTTTGCTGCTGCAGGCCGATGTCGGCAGTGCTGCCACTGAACGCATCATGACAGGCTTACGTCAGGATCTTAAGCAGACCCGGGACAGCTCACAGGCACATGTGCGGGAGGTCTTGCAGCAGGAAATGCTGGCTGTCCTGGGGCCGCGGCATACCCTGGCGCTCAAAGCGGATCAGTTGAATATCCTGCTGTTGATCGGAGTCAATGGCAGCGGTAAAACAACTACCGCCGGAAAGTTGTGCCTGCGCTACCAGTCGGAAGCGCGTCAGGTCCTACTGGCTGCCGCTGACACCTTCAGAGCCGCGGCTATAGAACAGCTGGACGTCTGGGCGTCGCAGACTGGAACCGCCATTATCCGGCAGCAAAGCGGAGCGGATCCGGCGGCGGTGGTCTTTGACGCAGTCAAGGCAGCGCAGAGCCGGGGAAGTCAGGTCCTGATTATTGATACGGCCGGCCGCTTGCATAATAAGCAAAATCTCATGGATGAACTGGCCAAGATTCGCCGGATTATTGCTAAGGAAGCCCCCACTGCCAACTGTCAAACTCTTCTGGTAGCAGATGCGACCTCCGGGCAAAATGCGGTATTACAGGCTGAAACCTTTAATAAAGCGGCGCAGATAGACGGCATTGTTTTAACCAAACTGGACGGCAACGGCAAGGGCGGCGTGGCTTTAGCCATCGCACAGGCCACTCACCTGCCTATTGTCCTGGCAGGGCTTGGCGAACAGGCAGAAGATTTGGTGGATTTTGACCCGCAGGCTTTTGTCGCTTCACTATTTCCGGAAGAGCTGTAACCAGCAGAGAATTTAGGTTAAAATAGATTTTGCTGCTTTAATATAGCGATAAATGTAGCGCGCTGAGGAGCATGCGTAAGGGGGCTAAAATGAAGGCAATTATTCTGCTTGAAGATGGCTGTGAGTTTACCGGGACTGCCGCAGGCAGCCAGCAGGACGTCATCTGCGAGTTTGTATTCACGACTGCCATGACCGGCTATGTCAAACTGCTGACTGATCCCAGTTACAGTGGACAGGGGGTTGTGATGACGTTTCCGGAAATTGGAAACTATGGGGTATATACCCAACAGGCAGAGTCCGGCCGCCCCTGGCTGTCTTGCCTGGTTCTGCGGACCTTGAACGCTGGCAGTCAGGACCCGCGGTCTGACCAGCCATTCCTGGACTGGCTGCAGCAGTATCAAATTCCGGTCATCAGCCAGGTGGATACCCGTGCCCTGACCCGCCACTTAAGAAACCATGGCTCATTGCGGGGCAAGTTAATCCATCTGCCGGACACGGCCGCGGGGCTGACTGCAGCCCGGAAAGCCCAGCATTTGGCAGAGATTCAGGCCTGGCAAATGCCGCCGCAGATTCCCCTGGTTTCCATCACCCAAAACCGTCAGATCGCTGCGGCCGGCAGCAAAGCGGCCGCGCCGGTACCTGCTGAACCCCTGACCATAGCCGTCATTGATTATGGTGCTAAGGAAAGTATGCTTCAGGCGCTGGCTCACTTAAACTGTACCGTCTGCGAGTTTCCGCATGATGTGTCCGCTTCGGCTGTGCTGGCCTGCCAGCCGGATGGTATCCTGCTGGCTAACGGCCCGGGTGATCCGGCCGTGTGCACCCAGGAGATTAAAGTCATCCAAACCTTACTGCATGACACTCGCCTGCCCGTGATGGGTATCTGCATGGGCCATCAGCTGCTGGCGTTGGCGTTGGGGCTGAAAACCGGGAAACTGCCGTTTGGGCACCGCGGCGGCAACCATCCGGTGCGCCGTCTGGCTGACGGCAAAATCTTCATCACCGCTCAAAATCACGGCTATGTTGTACTGCCGGAGGGCCTGGAACAGGCTGGGGCTGCCCAAATCAGCTATGAAAGCGTACAGGATCATACCATTGAAGGCCTGACTTATACCGGGCTCGGACGACCGGTTTTCTCAGTTCAGTTTCACCCGGAAGCCAATCCGGGTCCGGAAGACACCGCCTTTATTTTTGAAGACTTTATTACGCAGATCAAGGAGGAACACAAATGAAAACTGAAGCTAACAAAGATCAGGCTATTATTACGGTTGTAGGACAGGACCGGCCCGGTATCATTGCCGGCATAACGACGTTACTGGCCGGGCACGCGATTAACGTACTGGATATCAATCAAACCATTTTTCATGAAACCCTGTTTAATATGATCATGCTGGTGGATTTAGCGGCTTGCACCCAAAGCTTTGATAAGCTGCAGCAGGAGCTGGAGCAGTTAGGGCGGCAGCTGGGCGTGGATATACGCATGCAGCTGACCGCAGTCTATGAAGCGATGAATCGGATATAACGGCATAAGGAGTTCAAAACATGTTTGATCCATACGAAATTCTGGAGACCCAGCGCATGTTTTCTCAGGAACACCTGGATGTGCGCACCATTACGATGGGCATCGACCTGCATGACTGTGCGTCAGACAGCAGCGCTAAAGCCTGCCAGCGCATTTATGATAAGATTACCCGGCTGGCCGAACATCTGGTCAGTACCGGCGAAGCTATCAGCCGGGAGTACGGGATCCCGATTATCAATAAGCGAATTTCCGTTACCCCCATTGCCGCGATCGCAGCCGCCGCTGATGATACCGACAACTATACCAATTATGCCCTCGCCCTGGATCAGGCCGCCAAGACCGTCGGCGTAAACTATATCGGTGGCTTTTCAGCCCTGATCCAAAAAGGGATGACCCGGGGTGAAAAAAATCTGCTCAAGTCCATTCCTGAGGCGCTCAACCGCACGGAACGGGTTTGTGCGTCGCTGAATCTGGGCACAACCCGCAGCGGCATTAACATGGACGGGGTCCGGGAAGCCGGTCTGATTATTAAAGCTTTGGCTGCCCGCTCCGCGGACCAGCAGGGGTTTGCCTGCGCCAAACTGGTGGTCTTTGCTAACGCACCGGATGACAACCCCTTTATGGCCGGTGCCTTCACCGGCCCCGGGGAAGGTGAATGTACCCTGAATATCGGCGTTAGCGGTCCCGGTGTGGTCCTGGCGGCGTTGAAACAGGCCGGGGATTGTACAGTAGACCAGCTGGCCGAACTCATTAAAGAGACTGCCTTTAAGGTAACCCGGGCCGGTCAGCTGGTCGGCAGCGAAGCGGCCCGCCGCTTAGGGGTGCCGCTGGGCATTCTGGATCTTTCCCTGGCGCCGACGCCCGCGGTGGGAGATTCAATCGCGCGCATCCTGGAGGCTATGGGCCTTGAGACCTGCGGGGCCTGGGGTACGACCTGCGCCCTGGCTATGTTAAACGACGCGGTTAAAAAAGGCGGCATCATGGCGTCATCCCGCGTCGGGGGTCTGTCCGGGGCCTTTATCCCCGTCAGTGAAGATGAAGGCATGATTCATGCCGTGGAAGCCGGGGCGCTCTCCCTGGAAAAGCTGGAGGCCATGACCTGCGTCTGCTCCGTGGGTATAGACATGGTAGCGATTCCGGGTGATACCCCGGCCAGCACTATATCCGGCATTATTGCGGATGAACTGGCGGTGGGAGTTTACAACAACAAAACCACTGCGGTCCGCCTCATCCCGGTGCCTGGTGCCGTTGTGGGGGATAAGGTCTCCTATGGCGGCTTATGGGGAGACGCACCGATCATGCAGGTCAACCCCAGTGACTGTTCGCTCTTCATTAACCGCGGCGGGCATATTCCTGCACCGATCCACAGCCTGAAAAGCTGACCGGCTGAGGCAGCCACGGCCAGTGTGTTACCTTCCCGGCAAAAATCCGCAGCTGCAGGCCTGGTAAAAGCCCTCGCAGCCGCGGATCTTTCAGCAGCGGGAAGGATCCGTTTAGATTTGCCGGGGCAACTGCTGCAGGCGCTGTACGGCTGCCTGAGTTGCTTCATAGGAACCAAAGGCCGACAGCCTGATATAACCTTCGCCACAATCGCCAAAACCGCTGCCGGGTGTGGTAACCAAAGCCTGCTGCTCCAGCAGGTAGTCAAAGAAAGACCAGGAACTGAAGCCTGCCGGTACTTTAAGCCATACGTAAGGCGCGTTGCTGCCGCCGTATACCTGGTAACCCATTTTAGCCAGGCTGGTTTTTAGCAGCGCCGCGTTGCGCTTATAGTAGGCAATGTTGCCGGCGCAGGCTTGCTCGCCTTCAGGGCTGTACACCGCTTCAGCCGCACGCTGCACAATATAGGGGACCCCGTTGAACTTGGTGGTCTGGCGGCGGTTCCAGAGCTGGCGAAGCGATACCTCGTCCGGCCGCCCTTCCGCGGTTACCTTCAGGGCCGCCGGAACCACGGTATAGCCGCAGCGAAGTCCGGTAAACCCTGCCTTTTTAGAATATGAGCGGATTTCTACCGCGCAGGTTTCACTGCCGGGCAGTTCATAAATACTATGCGGCAGGTCAGGATCACTGATAAAAGCCTCATAAGCCGAGTCAAAAATCAGTAAGGCGTGGTGGTCATGGCAATAATCGACCCACCGCTGCAGCAACTCTCGGCTGGCCACTGAACCCGTGGGATTATTGGGCGAACAAATATAAATGAGATCCAGCGCCTGGGGCAGATTATCAGGCCCGGGTTGGTAACCGTTAGCCGCTGTTGCCGGCAAGCGCACAATCTGCTGTGCTCTGCCGGCCATGATATTGGTGTCAACATAAACCGGGTACACTGGATCGGCCACCCCTACGGTCAGGTGCTGACCCAAAATATCTAAAAAATTGCCGGTGTCACTTTTAGCCCCATCGCTGACAAAAATATCCTCAGGCTGAATGCAGCCAATGCCGCGCTGAGTGTAATCTGCCTGGCATATTTTCTCTCTTAAAAATGCATAGCCTTGCTCCGGCCCGTAGCCTCTGAAGCCCTCTGCTGTCCCCATTTCTGCCACCGCGTTATGTATGGCCTGAATGACCGGTTCAGGTAAAGGCAAGGTGACATCTCCGATACCAAGCTTCAGGACCTGGCGATCAGGATGACTTTGCTGAAAAGCTTCCACCTTCCGGGCAATATCCGTAAAAAGATACGATGGCTTCAGTTCTAAAAAATGCGGATTTAGTGTAATCACAGGCATATCCTTCCTCTATCCTGATCCGGCCAGGCATCGGGCCGGATTGCTGCGCTTCATTCAGTTTAATATGATAACGTATTGAAGCTGCCGGATTCAAGCCGCACAGCAATTGAATCCGTGATAAAATTCTGATGATATCAAGCTTGATGGCAGCCTCAGGCCGGCGGATGATCTGCTGCGGCTGACCGGCCGCCACCCTAAGCACAAGAGAGGGCTATTAATGGCATTATTACGTTATCAGCTGGCCTGCCTGGCCGGCCGGATGATTTATCATCTGCTGCGGCTGACCGGCCGCCAGGCCTCAACCCTGCCGGGCCGGGTTACCCTGTTAATCGATCCTGAGGCCTTAGCTATAAGCGCCCGGGGCAGACAAATTCTCTGCGTGACCGGAACAAACGGTAAAACCACTTCCACCTCGGTTTTAGCCCGGTTACTGGAGAGCGGTCTGCCTGCGGGCAGCCGGGTGCTGACTAATGCCTTTGGCGCCAACTTAACCAGTGGCATGATGACGGTGCTGTTGCAAAGCAAAGCAGGAGATTTTGTCGTTTTAGAGGCGGACGAAGCTGCCTTTGCCAGGGCGGCAGCCAGCTTAAAGCCTCAGCTGATTTTGGTAACGAATATTTTCAGAGATCAGCTGGACCGCTATGGGGAGCTGGATACAGTCTATAAATTAATCCTTAAAGGCTGTCTGGATGCCGGCCAGGATACCTGCCGTCTGGTCCTGGGCGCCGATGATCCGCATGTAGCCGCTCTGGGCAGCAGCAGTGTGCACACGACTTACTTTGGTGCCCAGGCCAGTGAATGTGCGCCGCGCCACCAAAGCGGCAATATGACCGACGCCGCCCATTGCCCGGTCTGCGGTTCGCTTTTGACTTATCAGGGCCGCAGCATCAGCCACATGGGTCTTTATCGCTGCCCGGCCTGCGATTTTAGCCGGCCTGAGCCGGAATATCGGTTCAGGCGGCAAACTGCGGCTGACACCAGCGCTGAAGCCGCCGGGAGCCTAGAACTGACTTACTGTCGCGTAGCCGGTGCCCAGGGGCCGCAGCCCTTGATATTTCAGGAACAGTTAACCCAGTTGCTGCCGCTCCGACTGGCCGGTTTGTATAATGCCTACAACATTTGCGGGGCAGTAGCGGCCGCCCTGACCTTTATCCCGCAAATGACGCTGCCCCAGGTCCGTGCGGCGCTGGAGCAGGTCCGGCCTTCGTTTGGCCGGCTGGAAAGGATCAGCTATGGGGATAAAAGCGTCTGCTTTATTTTGGTTAAAAATCCAACCGGCATGGAGCAGGGGCTCAGGCTGGTAAGTGAGGCCAAAGATGCCGGCGGGGTCATCTTTTTCCTGAATAACCATGTCAATGACGGCGTGGATATATCCTGGATCTGGGACGCGCCGCTGGAACAAGTGCGCTTGCCGGCTATGCCGGTTGGCGCAGGGGGCCAGCGGCGCGGCGACATGGCTTTGCGCCTGCACTACGCGCTGGGGGACAGTGTGACGATTGCGCAAAGCGAGGACAAATTGGCCCTGGTCAGACAGTTTTTAGCGCAGTGCAAACCGGGGCAATGTCTGTACCTGCTGCCTAATTATACCGCCATGTTGCAGTTAAGGCAGGAGCTAGCCCCGCTTTTAGGCTATGAGCGGCGCTGGGATCCCAAGCAGCCCCGTCCGGCCGCAGCTGACCCAAGCCGCTTAACTACCGCAAGGCCAGCTGTTAACACACATGCAGAGGAGAAGCAGGATGGAAAGGTCAAATGAGCCGCAAGGGCTAAAACAACTGAAACTTTGTCATCTGTATCCGGATTTACTCAATCTTTATGGTGATATCGGCAATATTATTGCCCTGACCCAGCGAGCCCGGGTCCTGGGGGTCAGCCTGGAGCGCCAGGCCGTCAGTATGGGAACGGTTTTAGATCCGGAGGCTTTTGATATCTTTTTTATCGGTGGCGGCCAGGATGCGCAGCAAACAGCCATTCAGGGAGATCTGCTTAAGAACAAGCAGGGCCTTTGTCAGGCCGCCCGGCAGGGCAAAGTCATTTTAGCGGTTTGCGGGGGCTATCAGCTGCTGGGTGAAAAGGTCGGCCTGGCTAACGGCAGCCAGATGGAAGGCTTAGGGATTCTGGATGTTCGTACCGAAAGCGGCAGCGGCAGATTGATTGGAGATACAGTTTACCAGGCAGATTTTCTGCAGCCTGACCTGGATGGACCGGCAGTCGGCCCGACAGACCGCCGGCTGTTGTTTGGCTTTGAAAATCATGGCAGCAGGACTTATCTGCAAGGCCGCGCCAGGCCGCTGGCAAAAGTGCTGTACGGATACGGAAACAATGGCCAGGATGGTACGGAAGGCGCTTGCTGGGAGCAAGTCTACGGCACTTACTCCCACGGTTCCTTTTTACCGAAAAATCCGGCCATGACAGATTACCTGATCCGGCAAGCTTATCAAACGCGTTATGGCTGTACGCTGGACCTGCCGGCGCCGGATCGGCTTGAGATTCAATATGAAAGCCAGGCCAGAGCACAAGCCTGGCAACGGGTGGCAGCGCAGCTTGAGCACCACAAAGCGGGAGGACCGGTCTGATGCGCATCTGGATCACCGGTGCCAGCGGCGGCATCGGAGCTGCAATAGCCCGGAGATTTGCCAGGCCTGGTGCCAGGCTCTATTTATCAGGGCATAACGGCCGGGATCGCCTGACGGCTTTAGCCGCCAGCTGCCGGGCCAGCGGGGCGGAGGTGGAAGCAGATTGTCTGGATCTGATGCGGCCGGAAGCTGTGGCCTGTCAATATCTTCGCCTGCGGGAGCAATACAAGGGACTGGATGTCCTGATCAATACCGCCGGCATCGCCTTACAAAAGCTCGTGACGGAAACAACGGATGCTGACTGGGAGCAGCTGATCGGCACCGACCTGTCTGCCGTTTTTTTTACCTGCCGGGCGGTTTTACCGGATATGATCCGGCAAAAAAGCGGCTGTATCATCAATGTATCCTCTATGTGGGGCCTGCACGGGGCATCCTGTGAAGCGGCCTACAGTGCGGCTAAAGCCGGTGTGATCGGGCTGAGTCAGGCCTTGGCCAGAGAAGTCGGTCCCAGCGGTATTCGCGTGAATGTCCTGGCGCCCGGCATGATCAACACCCCTATGAATGCCGCTTTCACTCCGGCTGAGCTGGCAGCGATTCAAAATGAAACGCCGCTGGAGCGCCTGGGGCAGCCAGAGGATGTGGCGGAAGCCTGTGCGTTCCTGGCCAGCCCTGCGGCCACTTTTATTACAGGCGCAGTCTTGCCGGTGGATGGCGGGTTCATGGCCTGAAATTGGCGTTGCGACCGCGTTTTGCGGGCAGAGCGGGCAGAAAAGTCAGCCATCGGTTACAGATTAGCTGGCACAGCCGCAGGGAAATCCTATATAATGAATAAGTATGGGTTAGCGCCTGATTTGCATAATTAAAACCAGGGCAGCAGTTTTGAGCCCTGATCAGGAATAGCAGGAATAAAGGATAAGGATTCATGTCACCACAACATCAGACTCGTTTTGTCAGCCGGCCTGAATTAGAGCGTCAGGCAGAATTTGCCGACGCCGTCCGGCAGCTGCAATCACAGCACCCCAGTTACTATATCAGGACTTTTGGCTGTCAGTTAAATGAAAATGATTCCGAAAAACTGGCGGGCCTGCTGGAGACAATGGGGTATCAGCCGGCTGCTGCCCCGGAAAGCGCCGTTTTTATCATCTTTAATACCTGCAGCGTGCGCGGCAACGCGGATGACCGCTTTTTTGGGCATCTGGGCCTGGTTAAAAACCTGCGCCGGGATCACCCAGATCTTCTGGTCGCCGTCTGCGGCTGTATGATGAAAATCGAGGAGCACGTGGACAAGATCCGCTGCAGCTACCCCTTCGTGGATCTGGTTTTTGGCCCTTCAGACATTTATCGGCTGCCGGAACTGCTTTACCGCAGGCTCAGCGGCAGCCGCCGGGTCTACGATGTCAGCAGCGATGACCTGATCGCGGAAGGCAGTAAAGTGGTCCGCGAACGGCAGTACCGCGCGCTTTGCACGATTATGTACGGCTGTAATAACTATTGCTCCTATTGTGTGGTCCCGTATACCCGGGGGAGAGAGCGCAGCCGGAGGCCGGCAGAAATCCTGCAGGAGCTTAAGGAACTGGGCCAACAGGGTTTTGGCGAGGTGATGCTGCTGGGCCAGAATGTTAACTCCTATGGCCGGGACCTGACTTTAGCGGACGGCCGTAAACTTAACTATGACTTTGCGGATCTGCTGGCTCAGGCTGCAGAAGAAAGCGGGATACCGCGTATCCGCTTTATGACTTCCCACCCTAAGGATATATCCCTAAAACTACTGGACGTGATGCAGGCGTACCCGCAAATTGAACGGCATTTACATCTGCCACTGCAAAGCGGCAGCGACACGGTTTTGAAAAAGATGAATCGCCATTATACCGTCGCTGATTACCGCCGGTCGGTAGCCGCGGCCCTGGAGCGCATGCCGGATCTGGCCCTGAGCACAGATATTATTGTTGGCTTTCCCGGTGAGACGGAGCAGGATTTTCAGGCGACGTTAGACTGTGTGGCTGAATTTGCCTACGACAGTGCGTACACCTT
>JAQWFM010000047.1 GCA_028704415.1 Oscillospiraceae bacterium
AGCCCCTCCGTCTTTTAAACATCTGACCCGGGAAGACTGCCAGGCCATCCGAGCCGGCATTTTCCTGTTTGGCCGGTTTGGAGCCTTTTGGATGTCTGCAGCCCTGTTGCAGTTCTCTTTACCGCTTTTTGCGGTTGCCTTTGACGGCTTGTCTGCGCTTGGGTCGCGCTGCTTGTACGACTTACTGCCTGCCCTTTCTTTCACGCTTAAATACTGGCAGTTAACTTTGCACTTTAGATAAAATTCCCCAATGTCAGCGTGTGACCGGCTGACGCCTGGCTTTACGGTACAATAAACCTTAGCAAAGGCAGCCTGACGCCGCTGCGGCCCCCAACGGCCGTACCTGAGTAACTGAGGTGAATCTATGAATAAGCCGGATCATCTGTCAACCGAAACGGAGTTAATAAAGCTGCTGCAGCACCGGTTGGCGCACTTGCCGCAGCCGTCCCGGGCTTTGTCCTGGCAAGCGCTCGCGACTGTGCTTAAGTCCCGGCCTGAAATCCTGCCGGCGGTGGCGTGGATGGAGGCCAGCGGTGGAGAGCCGGCTGTTTTGTATAAACCGTCGGCGGGAGAACAGGGTCAGCCGCAACTGGTGATTTGTGACACCGCCGCTGAAAGTCCCGCGGGGCGACGCAGCCTTTGCTATGACGCTGCGGCCAGGCAGCAGCGGCGCCAAAACCGCCCGGCTGGCAGTGCCTGGGAGCTGGCGGCGTCATACGGACTCAGTTTGCTTAAGGAAGCGGATTATTTGTGGCTGCAGGGGCTCTGCGGCCCGCTGGACCAAAAATCATCATCCTGGCTGGATACAGATCCGGCCTTACGCGCCCGGGGCGGCGCGATTTTTGGCGATTACAGATATGGCAGGGTTTTCATTTATCATAACGGGGCCGACTCATATTATGCTTCCAGAGGGTTCAGAGCTTACCTGGCTTTATAGAATAAACTGCCGGTTTGCTGCCGCGCCATACCGGCCAGCGTCAATTAGCCAAGTCACTAAAATTTGGCAAAAATTTTGAGCTGATTACGGCGGGCTGCAGCGTTGATTTTGTTGGGTTATTCTTTATACTTGATACCGTACCGACGCTTATTGTTGACGGTAAGAATTGAAATCAGCAGCGTGGTGCGCAGGAGGCAATCAGTGTGAAATCCCTGAAATTTCAGGTGGCCGTTCTGGTCCTGATCAGCTTTGCGTTAGGCTGCAGTGAATTTATTGTAGTGGGCATTCTGTCTGATATTGCCACCGGCCTGGGGGTTTCTATTGTGCGAGCAGGGCACCTGGTGACGTTGTTTGCGCTGGTTTATGCCCTTGTAACCCCTTTTATTGCGACCTTTTTAGGCCGCTTCCGGCATTATTACGCGTTACTGGCGCTGTCGGTTATTTTTGTGCTGGGCAATCTGCTGAGCAGTATCAGTCCCAATTATACGTTTTTGCTGTTTTCCAGACTGCTGACGGCAGTCGTTTCAGGGCCTATGATTTCCCTGGGCTTTACTTTTGCTAATATTTTGGCGCCGCCGGCCCAAAAAGCCCGGATTGTATCCTATGTTTTCTCCGGCTTCAGCATCGCTTCGGTTTTTGGTGTGCCTTTAGGGACCTGGATCAGTGCCCAGGCCGGCTGGCGCGCGGCGTTTGCCGCCATAACCGTACTCAGTGTCCTGACCTTGCTCTTGTGTCTGCTGGCGCTGCCCAGAGAGGTCCGCAGCCAGGTAACCGGTATAAAAGGCCAGCTGAAGATTTTCACCGACCGCCGGATTCAGATAGGTATTTTATTACCGCTGTTTAGCGCGGCTGGCTTTTATACCTTTTACACCTATTTGCGCCCCATCCTCAGCGATCAGCTGAAGTTAGGGGTAAAAGCTGTGAGTCTGGTTTTATTTGCCTATGGCTTGACTGCTATTCTGAGCAACCTGCTCTCCGGGAGACTGGCCGCGGTCAGCGGTCTTAAGCTGATGCCCGCGGCTTTTACCCTCCAGGCAGTGTTGTTTTTGCTGCTGCTGCCAGCCTGGAAATATCGCAATCTGGCGCTGGTTTTGATTATGGTCCTGGGCGTAACCATGTACCTGCTCAATTCGCCTATTCAAATGCATTTCTTTAGTGTGGCGGAGGATGACTACCCGCAATCCATGGTGCTGGCTTCATCCTTCAACTCCATCTTTTTTAATTTTGGTATTTCCCTGGGTTCTTTTGTGGGCAGTCAGATTGTAGCTTGGTCCGGCATCCCTTATGTGGGTATAGGAGCGGCGGTCCTGGCGCTGGTGACGGTACTGCTGCTGGCGCTGCTGAACCTGATTAACCGGCAGGCCAGCCGCAACAGCTGACTTAAGCCAAAACGCAGACACCCAGGTCAAGGAGGACAGCGACATGCGGCATGAAAAATCCTGCGGAGCACTGGTGTACCGGGTGAAAGACGGTAAAACCCAGTTCTTGATCCTCAGACATCAGGCAGGACATTGGAGTTTCCCCAAAGGTCATGTAGAAGCAGGGGAGACAGAGGCTCAGACAGCGCAGCGGGAGATTGGTGAGGAAACCGGGCTGACGGTAAGCATAGATCAAAACCTGCGGCTGGTTACGCAGTATCACCCTGAGCTGGGAGTCAAAAAGGAAGTGGTATATTTTACCGCTCAGGCAGATCCGGAGGTGGATCTGACGCTGCAGACTAAAGAGATCAAAGCCAGCCGCTGGCTGCCTTACCGGGAAGCTTTACAGCGCCTGAGCTATGAATCAGACCGGAAACTTCTTGATAAGGTCTGGAGTTATTTACTGCGTAAGGTCTGAACTGACAAGGCGGCCACAAAACGGTATGCTTAGCTTAGCAGCCAGCCTTTCCTGTGATGAAGGGAAGCAGCAGCTGCTTGACTAATGTAAGTTTGAGGACTGGCAGCATGAAATTATCAGATTCACAGATACGATATATTGAAGCCGTGTATGATTTATCCTGTGGCAGCAACGGGGCCAGAACCAGTGATATAGCTGACCGCCTGGCCGTCAGCCGGCCCAGTGTCAGTTTAGCGGTAAAAAAACTGATGGAGGCGGGCCTGATGGAAAAGGACGGCAAGCGCCGGGTTTTGCTGACCGCTCAGGGGGAGACCGCGGCTTTACAGCGGCTGGATAAGGTTGCGGTGATCGCGCGTTTTCTGAGCCGGGTGCTGGGGGTGGGCGCCGGGCAGGCCAGACAGGACGCGCAAGCGATTGCGTCGGTGGTCAGTCCGGAAACGCTGTGTTCGTTGTGCCACAGCACCAGACGCCACGGTTTCAGCACGGTTTGCGGCGGCCATTGCCAGTTAAAAACTGTTTCAGCATGAAAAACCGTCTCAGGCCTCAAGTCTGAGACGGTTCTGGCTGTCAGCGCTTGCTTCCGGCGCGGTTAAGCTTACATTTTCTGCCGCCACACGTAGTGTGTATGCAGCAAAGCGTGGGCCTTGGGGCCGCCGGGTTCTCCCAAAAAGTCCTCATAGAGTTTCATCACTTCCGGGTTTTTATGAGACTGCCGGATTTGTTTGCCGCGGTCCCGTTCATATATACTCTGCATGCGAGCCTGGATGATCTGCTCATCCCCGTGTGTATAGGGCTGACCGCCGCCGGCGATACAGCCGCCCGGACAGGCCATGATCTCAATGGCGGTGTAATCGGCTTCACCCTTGCGGATGCGTCTTAAAAGCTCCCGGGCGTTACCCAGGCCATTGGCGCAGGCAATGCGAATGGGCTTGCCATCCACATCAACGGTCGCTTCCTTAATGCCGGACAGCCCGCGCAGCGCGTAAAAATCCAGATTTTTCAGTTCGTGCCCGGTCAGCCAAACGTAAGCCGTACGCAAGGCTGCCTCAATGACGCCGCCACTGGCGCCAAAAATATCCCCGGCCCCGGAGGCTTCGCCCATCAGACGGTCAAAGTCCGCGTCCGCCAGGTTGGCAAAATCCAGTCCCAGATCCTGGATCATGTTACCCAGCTCCCGCGTGGTGATAACAATATCCACATCCGACAGACCATCCTGGCTTAACTCTGGTCGGGCCGATTCATACTTTTTAGCCACACAGGGCATGACAGAGACCACCACTATATTGTGGGGATCCAGCTCCATCTTTTGCGCCAGATAGGTTTTGGCCAGGGAGCCAAAGATCTCATGCGGCGATTTGGCCGTCGAAGGGATGTCCAGCATATCTCCGAACTGGTGTTCTAAAAATTTGACCCAGCCAGGGCAGCAGGAGGTCAGGATGGGCAGGCGGCCGCCCTTTTTGATGCGCGCTACCATCTCGGAGGCTTCTTCCATGATCGTGACATCGGCGGCAAAGTTGGTATCGTACACCCGGTCAAAACCCATGGCTTTAAGCGCGCTGACCATCTTGCCGGTCACATCCGTGCCGGCTTGCAGCCCGAACATTTCGCCCAGGGCTACCCGGACGGCGGGCGCCGTCTGGACTACTACGGTTTTATGACTGGCCAGGGCTTCCCATACCTTGCCGGTATTATCCACCTCAGTCAACGCGGCAGTGGGGCAGACGGCCAGGCACTGGCCGCAAAAGGTGCAGGTTGTCTCAAGCATGGGCATGTCAAACAGGGTGCCGACTACGGTGTTAAATCCGCGGCCGATATCCGTGAGCGCGCCGACGGTCTGGACATCATTGCACATGGTTTCACAGCGCTTGCACAGGATACACTTATCCGGGTTGCGGATCAGCGACAAACTGGAGTTGTCCTTCGCGTGATGAGCGCGCTGCCCCGGATAACGGATGCTGCGGATGCCGGTCTGGGCCGCCAGACTCTGCAGCTCACAGTTTCCGTTTTTTTCACAGACCAGACAGTCCGCGGGGTGGTTGGAGAGCAACAGCTCAATATTCGTGCGGCGGGCCCGCAGAACCTTGAGCGTATCGGTTCTGACTTCAAGTCCTTCCCAGACTTTGGTGGAGCAGGCTGCCAGCATTTTATCCCGGCCCGCTTGCTCGACCATACACACCCGGCAGGAGGAGACCTGATTGACAAAGCGCATGTTGTGCATATCCATATGACAAAGCGTGGGGATATGAATGTTCAATTGACTGGCAGCCTCCAGGATGGTGCTGCCCTCCGGTACACTGACCGGCTTATTGTTGATTTTGAGGTTAATCATGCGGGTTCCTCCTAGTGTCGTTCGATGGCATGCACGGGGCAGACCTGCATGCAGGTGCCGCATTTGACGCATTGGCTCTGATCAATGTGATGCTGTTGTTTCTTTTCTCCGCTGATGCAGCCGGTCGGGCACTTGCGGGTGCAAAGGCCGCAGCCGACACAGGCCGCTGTGATTTCATAATTCAACAGACTGCGGCAGACCCCGGCCGGACAGTGTTTCTGCTCAATGTGCTCTAGATATTCGGCATGAAAATACTGCAGGGTGGAAAGGACAGGATTGGGCGCCGCCTGGCCCAGACCGCATAAAGAGGTGTCACGGATGACTTCGCACAGCTCCTCCAGATAGCTCAGATCCTGCAGGCTGCCCTGACCTTTGGTGATGCGGTTAAGAATTTCCAGCACCCGTTTGTTGCCGACCCGGCAGGGCGTGCATTTACCGCAGGACTCGTCCACCGTAAATTCCATAAAAAACCGGGCGATATCTACCATACAGTCCGTATCATCCAGAATGACCATCCCGCCTGAGCCCATGATCGAGCCGACTCGGGCCAGACTGCCAAAGTCCACCGGGATGTCAATCATGTCCGCGGGGATGCAGCCGCCGGACGGACCGCCGGTCTGGACCGCTTTCAGCTGGCCGCCGGCTCGGACGCCGCCGCCGATATCAAATACGATTTCCCGCAGCGTGGTGCCCATGGGAACCTCAACCAGGCCGGCGTTTTGAATCTTGCCCACCAGGGCAAACACTTTGGTGCCGGAACTGTCTTCTGTTCCGATGTCGTGAAACCACTGCCAGCCATTCAGGTAGATCCAATGGACGTTACCCAGGGTTTCAACATTGTTGATGACGGTGGGATAGCCAAACAGCCCCTTTTCCGCGGTGCGGAATTCCTTGACCCGCGGCATGCCCCGGCGGCCTTCAATCGACTCCATGAGAGCGGTGCCCTCACCGCAGACAAAGGCGCCGGCGCCCAGACGGAGCTCGATTTTAAAGCTGAAGGCACTGCCCAGGATATGTTCGCCCAGCAGACCGCAGGCTTCCGCCTGTGCTATGGCGATTTTCAGCCGTTTGACGGCGGTGGGGTACTCTGCCCGCACATAGATAAAGCCATGATCCGCGCCAATTGCATAACCGGCCAGGGCCATGCCCTCCAGCACGGCGTGGGGATCGTTTTCCAGCAGGCTGCGGTCCATATAGGCACCGGGGTCCCCCTCATCCGCGTTACAGATGACATATTTGTGCAGGGCGGCATGTTTCAGCGCTTCCGCCCATTTACGGCCGGTGTTAAACCCCGCGCCACCGCGGCCGCGCAGATTGGCCGCCCGCATATCTGCCACCATCTGACTCTGGCTGGTCTGCTGCTCCAGGGTGCGGGCCAGAGCTTCATAACCGTCCAGGGCAATGTAATCCGCGATTTGCAGGGGATCACTGATCTCACAGTTACGCAGGACAATCCGGGTCTGGCGGCTGTAAAACGGACCGCTGAGCTTATAGTAGCGGCCGTCTGGGACCACGTCCGGCCGCTTAGCCAGCCGCTGCTCCAGGACCGGCCGGTGCGCGGCCGCCCATTCCCGCAAAGCCGCAAAGGGATTTTCCGCCAGCGTTAATGGCCGGATCTCCGCCTGGGTTATAGTTGCGTCACTCATGCGTTGGCGGCCTCCTTTCCGGTCTCAGGCGCGGCCTGGTCGTGGTCATGCGCCAGTTTACGGTAGCGGGCCAGAATGGCGGGGACTTGTTTGACCGTTACTTTGGGCAGCAAATCCTCATTGATCATGACAATGGGCGCATTGGAACAGTCGCCCAGGCAGCGGGTCTGAACAATAGAAAACAGACGGTCGGCGGTGGTGTCGCCGGGCTTAATGCCCAGTTCCTTGCTGAACGCCGCCAGGATGTCTGCTCCGCCTTTTACATAGCAGGCTGTGCCCAGGCAGACGCTGATAGCATAGCGTCCCTTGGGCACTTCAGTAAAGTAATTATAAAACGTCAGCACGCCGTAAACTTTGGTCGTATGGATGTTCAGCATTTCACCAATCAGCAACTGGGCGGTTTTGGGCACATAGCCAAAAAGGTCCTGGGTGAAATGCATGACATCTATGAGCGACGCTTCTTTAGGCTCTTTCGTTTTAATATAATCGATTAACTGACGGTACAAAATAGCTTCGGGCCCGTCCTGGGGTACAGGCGTCCTGGGTGTATCGTGCATAGGCTGTCCTTTCATTATTTTATTATAGGCTGTTGTTGGAGGCGGTCAGATATTTCCGCGTGGCTTATATTTTAGCATATCAAACGATAGAAAATGCACGATTGAAATTGTTAACAGTTTCAAGTCGGGTCCTGCCAGCTGACGGCCACCTTAGCAAAGATTTTAAGGCATCTTAATAAAGCCCGGCAGCGATCGCGCTATGATAGGAACGGTTAAGATGACCTTTGACACCTTGCCGCGGTATCCCCCTCTCGGGTGGCAAGCAGCTTGCCTACCGCTGCCACACAGGATTAAAATGAGAGTTTGGACCGCTGCCAGTGGCAGCAGCCGTGAAGACAAATAAGATGATAGGTGACTGCAGACAAATGGATCATTTAGAACTGGCAGAGCATGCCTTGACGATTGTAAGCCTGATTTTTATGTTGCTGTATGCGTACCGCCTGGTTTTTGTGCTGCTGGGCGCTAAGTACACCCGGCAATTTCCCCCCTGCCGCGCGCAGCATAAGTATGCCATTGTCATCGCGGCGCGCAATGAAGCGGCGGTGCTTGCTAATCTTCTGGACAGCATTGCCGCGCAGGCGTATCCCCAGGCTAAACTGGCGGTCTTTGTGGTGGCGGATAATTGTACGGATGCTACTGCGGCGGTTGCCCGCCGGCATGGTGCGGTATGCTATGAGCGCCGCGACTTGCGGCATTGCACCAAGGGCTATGCCCTGCAGTTTTTGTTTAAGTGTATTAACCGGGATTATGGCTATGCCGCGTTTGAGGCTTATATGATTTTTGACGCGGATAATTTGCTGGCGCCAGACTATGTTTCGCGGATGAATGAGGCCTTTGACGCGGGCGAAAAAATTGTTATTTCTTACCGGGCGACTAAAAATCTGGACCGCAGCTGGCTGGCGGCTTCTTACGCGCTGCACTGGCTGAGGACGGTCCGGACGGAGAACCGCCCCCGCAGCGTCCTCCGGCTGTCCGCCAGAGTGCAGGGAACCGGTTATCTCTTTGCTAATGAGGTGGTGGCGGCGGGCTGGAATTACACCACTTTAACTGAGGACCGGGCCTTTTCTGCGGATGCGGTCTTGCGCGGTTACCGCATCAGCTATAATGACGCGGCCGTTTTTTATGATGAACAACCGGAGTCGCTAAAAATAGCGCTCCGCCAGCGAATTCGCTGGAGTAAGGGGCACCTGCAGTCATTTGCCCAAATGAGCGGCAAGCTTCTGGCCTATACGGTCAGGGAACACAGCTTTTTGGCTTATGATATGCTGACGACCCTGTTTCCCTATGATCTGGTGGGGCTGACGACCCGGTTTCTGCGCTTTCTACTGGCGCTGTCAGCCCTGCTGCTTTATCAGCAAGGCCGCGGGCTGGGGGGCGTGCTGCAGTCCTGGCTGTTATTTTTCCTGGGGGATTGGGCCGGCGCATTTTTATCCGCGGTCTATGTGTTTTATATTGAAAGGGACCGGCTGGGCGCCTTAAGCTGGCAGCGCAAGCTCCTGTATTGTGCAACCTTCCAGTCTTTTATGATTTTGGGCAGACTATCGGTCGCCATCGCGCTGGTCACCAAAGTAAAATGGAAACCCATTCCTCATACCAAACCCCTGAACGTCCAGGCGTTACTGCGGGAGGAACGCGGCGGCCGCACCTGGCAGCCTCTGGATGAGCCGGCTTTGCTGCGGCTGCAGACCAACCGGGAGCGGACGGTCCTGGCCCCGCCGGTCGCAGCCGAGACCATTAATCCCGTAAGGGCGGCCAGACGCAATTAAGCCTAGCTTTGAACCGGTGTCGGGCCGGCGCCGGTCAGCCGGCCGCAGCTGCCTTCCGCCGTGGCTTAATACTCCGGCGGATTGGCAAATTCCGCTGCTTCCACATGTTCCTCACTGCGGTCCAGCAGTTCTGCCAGGTCTTTAAACAGCTGTTCATGTGCTTCCTCCTGACTGATCAGCCACTTCAGCAGCCGCAGATCCGCCTCCGCGGCTTCCGGGCTCCGGGCCTCCGCCTGTTGCAGCAGGTCCTGGTACAGGTCAATGCTTTTTTGTTCCAGTGCTTGAGCCTGGCGGTAAATTTCCCGGGTGGAGGGGACATCGCGCACCTCACTGACAAAATCACTGGCCTTCGTGTAAATAGCGGAGGCCTCATTGGCTTCTGCCAGGCCCAGATCCAGCTTCAGCGTGTGCTGATCAATAAACTGCCGGATGGTGGCGGCGTGCTTATTCTCCACCGCCGCCAGCTCCCGGAAAAGCTTTTCCGTCCTGAGTCCCTTATTGGACTCTGCCTGTTGTTCGTAAAAAGCGGCGGCGTCATTTTCAAGCTTAATGGCTAGTTCATAGGTGTTCATATAAAGCCTCCTTAGGTCTGGCTGCGGCGGCCGGAGATAATGCCTGGGACCCGGCTGCGCGTCGTGTGCCTTTTGCTTACGTTTGAGTTTAGCAATCTCCGGACCGTCTGTCTGGCTCTTGTGTTTCCTAATTAAGCCGGTGCCTCGGGGCACCGGACCGGCTGACGGCTCAGGCCTGGCTTAACCGCCGCAAAATTGCGCGGGCGGCTACTACGCCCGAAGCGCTGGCCTGAGACAGACCCCGGGTAATCCCCGCGCCGTCGCCAATGGCAAAAAAGCCCGGCAGCGGGGTCTCCAGCTCCGGAGTGAGCTGAATCCGATAGCTGTAAAATTTAACTTCCACCCCATACAGCAGCGTGTCTGAATTAGCCGTGCCGGGCGCCAGCTTATCCAGCTGATAGAGCATTTCCACAATGTTGTCCAGATGCCGCTTGGGCAGGACCAGGCTCAGGTCGCCCGGGGTGGCGGCTAAAGTCGGTCTCACAAAACTGCCGTCCAGGCGGTGCTCATTACTGCGTCTTCCTTCCACCAGGTCTCCCAGCCGCTGCACCATCACGCCGCCGCCCAGCATGTTGGACAACTCCGCAATGTGCTTGCCATAGCGGTAGGGCTCCTGAAACGGCGATGTAAAGCGATTAGAAACCAGCAGGGCAAAGTTGGTATTCTGGCTTTGCAGCTTAGGATCCTCATAACTGTGGCCGTTGACGGTAATAATCCCATCGGTGTTCTCAGTCACCACATAGCCGCGCGGATTCATGCAAAAGGTCCGGACCACGTCCCCGTAGGCCTTGGTCCGGTACTTGATTTTCGCTTCATACACGGCGTCGGTAATGGACTGAAAAACAATGGCCGGCAGTTCCACCCTGACGCCCAGATCCACCTGATTGTTAGTCAGCGGTAATTTCAGCCGTTTGCACTGGTTGCTGAACCATTCCGCCCCGGCCCGGCCCGGCGCCGCCACCAGGTAACGCGTCTCTAGATCCCCGCTGCTGCAGCTCAGGCGGTAACGGCCGTCCGCTAAGGGCTCAATATCGGCTACCTGGGTCTGACAGCGCAGGTCGATATGCTGATCCAGCCAGTGGTACTGACTGAGCAGCATATCCCGATTTTTATCCGTCCCCAGATGCTTGCAGCGCGCGTTCAGCAGGTGCAGATCCAACGCCAGGGCCTGCCGCCTGATCTGGTCGGCTGCAGGCGTCCCGGTAGAAAAGGTGGGACTGTCCGCGCCAAAGCTTTGGTTAACCTGGTCCACATACTCAATTAACTGCAGAATCTCCCGGTCCGGCAAATAATCACTCAGCCAGCCGCCAAATTCCGCCGTAAAGTTGAATTTGCCATCTGAAAACGCCCCGGCACCGCCAAAACCGCGCATGATACTGCAGGTCGGGCAATTGATGCAGCGGGGTACCTGCCCCCGGATGATGGGACAGGAGCGGTCTCCGATCGGAGATCCGTATTCCAGTAATACCACTTTTAAGGCCGGCTGTGCTTTTGCCAGTTCATAGCAGGTAAATATACCCGCCGGTCCGCCGCCGATCACGGCCACATCAAAGCATTCCATCTTGACTCCCCCTCTGTTGAACATAACGAGTCTATTATACCGCGCGGGCTTCAACCCCGCCAAGGTCGCCTGGGTTCTGAAAAATGTTCACTTCTCTGACGGTACAATGGGGCAAGTATTGCTGGCCAACCTGCAGGTATCGGGCTGATTTATGCTACTATGCAGGGGAAACAGCTGACGCTTGAGCATATCAATTTAACTAAATCTGAAAGGCAGGCAAACATCAGCATGAGTAAAAACGTTTTGGCCTTTGATTTTGGCGCCTCCAGTGGGCGGGCTATGCTGGGCCGCTTTGACGGCCGCAAACTGGGTCTGGAGGAAGTGCATCGCTTTGCCAATGATCCGGTTAAGCTGGGCCCCACGCTTTACTGGGATTTTTTACGGCAGTTTTATGAGATTCGCCAGGGCTTGATCAAAGCCCGGCTTACCGGCCCGGTGGACAGCTTGGGCATTGATACCTGGGGCGTTGACTTTGGCTTGTTGGGTGCGGATGGCAGGCTGCTGGATCAACCGGTTCACTACCGGGATCAGCGGACGGACGGCGCGGTACAGGAACTGGCCGGCTTAATACCGGATGCCGAGCTTTATAAGCAAACCGGACTGCAGTTCCTGAATTTTAACACGCTGTACCAGTTATATTATCTCAGTCGCCGGCAGCCCCGCCTGCTGGACCAGGCGGAGACCGCGCTTCTGATGCCGGACCTGTTTGCCTACTTTTTGACCGGCGAACGTTTCAGTGAATATACCATTGCGTCCACCACCGCCCTGCTTAACCCCGGGACCAGGGACTGGAACCGGGATCTGTTCGGCCGCCTTCATCTGCCGGAGCTGTTCCCGGCCATCAAACAGCCCGGGAGCCATGCCGCACCGCTGACCCGGGACTTATGCCGGGAGCTGGACTTACCGGCTGCCTGGCCGCTGATCAGGACAGCCAGCCATGACACGGCTTCCGCGGTGGCGGCCGTTCCGGCAGAGGGGGAGGACTTTATTTACATCAGTTCAGGCACCTGGTCCCTGATGGGTATTGAGGCCGCCGCGCCGATTATCAATGAGGCGTCCCGCCGGCTGATGTTTACTAATGAGGGTGCTTGCAACGGTAAAATCCGCTTCCTGAAAAACATCATGGGCCTGTGGCTGATTCAGGAGACCCGGCGGCAATGGATCCGGGAAGGGCAGCAGCTGACGTTTGCGGACATGGAAAAGGCTGCCCTGGTCAAGCCACCTTTCCGTTCCTTAATTGATCCGGATGACCGGCTGTTTGCCACCCCG
The DNA here is from genome assembly GCA_028704415.1 of Oscillospiraceae bacterium. Classification (GTDB taxonomy): domain Bacteria; phylum Bacillota; class Clostridia; order Saccharofermentanales; family Fastidiosipilaceae; genus JAAVLZ01. Next base: position 12,474 of record JAQWFM010000047.1, read on the forward strand.
GGCAATTTGCCGGAGCGCATCCGGCAGCGCTGCCGGGAAACCGGCCAGCCGGTACCGGCGGACACCGGAGCTGTGGTGCGCTGCATATATGAAAGCCTGGCGCTCAAATACCGGATTGTTAAAGAAGGCCTTGAAACCGTCAGCCACCGGCATTACCGCAAACTGCATGTGGTAGGCGGAGGGACTAAAGACGGCTTGCTGTCGCAGTTTACCGCCAACGCTACCGGCCTGCCGGTCTGGGCCGGCCCGGCCGAAGCCACGGCGATCGGCAATATGCTGGTACAGCTTATCAGTACCGGCGAGCTGGCGGACCTGGCGCAGGCCCGGCAATTAGTGCGGCAATCTTTTGACCTGAAAACATATGAGCCGCAGGATTGCGCCGCCTGGGATGCCGCCTGCGCCCGTTTTAAAGCCCTGTGGCCCCAGACCTGAGCGCACAAAAGAGCAACATCCTTTGATTTTTCACACAAGCAGGCTAATGCCTCCGTGATCCTGGCCCCTTATAATAGAGACAGAGTCAGGGCCGGCGGCCGGTTCAGAGCTGAACCGCTAAGCTTAGCCCTGGCCGCGGGAGGTTTTGCTATGAATGAAGATCTGATCCTCAAGACCTATGAGTCTGCGCGTGACCAGTACCGGGAGCTGGGCGTGGATACTGACGCGGCCATCAGCCGGGCCGCGCAAATACCGGTCTCTATGCAATGCTGGCAGGGCGACGATGTGCTGGGGTTTGACGGCAGTGACAGCCTGAATGGCGGTATTGCCACCACCGGTAATTATCCCGGCCGGGCAGCTGATTTTACGCAGCTCACCCAGGACATTGAAAAAGCCATGTCGCTCAGCCCCGGTAAGCTCAAGCTGAACCTGCATGCCAGCTATGCGCTTAAGACTGACCCTCATAAAGATCGGGATGCCTATACCATTGAAGACTTTTTACCCTGGGTTGATTGGGCGGATCAGCTTAAAATCGGCCTGGATTTTAATCCGACCTTTTTTTCCCACCCCCGGATGGACGGCAACTTTACGCTGGCCAGCGCCGATGACGCCTGCCGCCGTTTTTGGGTGGAGCACGGGCGCCGCTGCCGGGAGATCGGGACCGGGTTTGCGCAAAGGCTGGGCAGCCCCTGCGTCATCAACTACTGGATGCCGGATGGTTATAAAGACCAACCCGCGGATACGGCCGGACCCAGGGAACGGATGCAGCAGTCGCTGGATGAAATTTTTGCGGATAAGCTGGATGAACGCCTGATTCCCTGCGCGATTGAAAGCAAGCTCTTTGGCATTGGGGCGGAAAGCTACACCGTAGCCAGTCATGAGTTTTCCTATGGTTATGCGCTCAGCCGCCATAAGCTCTATTGCCTGGACGCCGGCCACTTTCACCCGACTGAGGTGATCAGCGCTAAAATCAGCGCGGTCTTGCAATATCTGGATCAGATTCTGCTGCATGTCAGCCGGCCGGTCCGCTGGGACAGCGATCACGTGGTGGTCTATGATGATGAATTGCAGCGCATTATGGACGAAATCGTGTTTAACCAGTATGAAAACAGGGTGTTTATTGGCCTGGATTTCTTTGACGCCTCAATTAACCGGGTGGCCGCCTGGGTCATCGGGCTCAGAAACAGCCGCAAAGCCTTGCTGAATGCCTATCTGGCGCCACTGGACAAGCTCAGACAAGCGGAGGCCGCGGGAGACTTTACCAGCCGACTGGCCTGGCAGGAGGAGCGCAAAAATCTGCCGGCGCAGGCAGTCTGGGATTACCTGTGCCTGCAGGAAGGTGCGGGCGTAGGAATCAGCTGGCTGGAGGAAATCAAACGCTATGAGCGGTTGGTGCAAAGGAAGCGCGATTAAACCGGGGCAGGCGACGGGGCAGAAGGCTCAGGGCTCTTCAGACTGCGGAAGGGCCGGCTGCAAAGCCTCCCGCGGGGGCGGACCGCCGGTATTTTGCCATTGCCGGCGGTACTGATGCGGCGTGAGGCCTTCGCGGGCTTTGAACAGTTTAATGAGATGGGTGGCGCTGTGGATGCCGCAGCTGAAGGCAATGTCGTTAAGACTGAGCTTTGAATCCCGCAGCAAGGCTTTGGCCCGCTCCAGGCGGGTGCGGATGATATATTCCTGCACGGTCTGGCCGGTGAGCGCTTTGAACTGCCGGGCAAAGTAGTACTTGCTTAAACCGGCGGTCTGGGCCAGCTGCTGCAGGGATAAGTCTTCCGCGGCATGCTCCTGAATATAGGAAAGCGCCTGACTGAGGGCGCGGTCAGCCGTAGCGGCAGGCTTCCGTTCAAACAGCTGCTGCATCAGCAGGTCGCTGAGTAAATTATCAATGATGACGGAGGACTGGACTTCATAACCGCTGCAGCGGCGCTGGTTTAAGGATAAAATCCGGCGCAGCCACAACTCAATCTGCCAGGGATGATCGGTAGTAAAAGGCCCGGCCTGATACTGCGCCAGCAAGGCGTCAAAGCCGGCGGCCGCCGGTCCCCAGAAATGGACCCACAAAAAATCCCAGGTCTGACCCGGGGCGGTGTAATAACGGTGGGGGCGGAGACAGTTGATGAGCAGGACAGATCCCGGCCGGACCGCATAGTGCCGGGGGCCCAGCTCCAGACAACCTTGGCCGCGGAGGGTGTAAATTAATTGCAGGGAGGGCAGATTGCGCCGTTCAGTATAATAAGGATAAATGGTTTTGAAATCACCGGCTTCCTGCACCCAAAAGGGCAGGGCGCGTGAAATCGGGGTCGGACTGACAAAGAGCCTGACGGAATCAGGGCTCCAGTTTAAGGACAGCTTTTCATAAATTTCCCGCCGGCGGGTCATGTGCGCGCAAGCCTCCTTGCCGGAGTCAGGCTGTTTCAACGGATAACTGGTCAGATTATAACATATAAAAACGCACATTAAGCAAAAGACGGCCGGCCCAGGCCGGGGAGGACAGAACAGATGATCAGAGGCTTTAAAATGCACTTATATCCTGGCTGTGAAGCGGAGTATGAACGCCGCCACCAGCAGCTTTGGCCGGAAATGAAAGCGTTGATTCATGAATACGGCGGTCGCAATTATTCAATTTTTCTGGATCCGGATACCCATACGCTGTTTGGCTACATTGAATTTGACGATGCCGCCCGGTATGATGAAAGCGCCGCGCAGGCAATTAACCGGCGCTGGTGGGACTATATGGCGGATCTGATGGAAACCAATCCGGACCACAGTCCCGTATCTGAGCTACTGCCGCTGCTCTTTCACCTTGATTAATACGTGATATCATATGTAGAGTGACAGCGCAAAGTAGTTTATAATACTTTCGCTTAACTGGCAGGACAGACAGAAAGATAGATAGGGAAACTGAGGAGCGCACATGTACAACATCAGAGAACTGAAACCGGACTTATTTTGGGTTGGAGGCGTTGATCGCCGTTTGGCCTTGTTTGAGAATATGTTTCCGTTACCTAATGGGATCACGTATAATTCTTATTTAATCCGGGATGAAAAGACCGCACTGCTGGATACGACCGATTCATCCATATCCCGGCAGTTTATTGAAAATGTACAGGCCGCGCTGGCGGGCCGGACCCTGGATTACCTGGTAATCAATCATATGGAACCGGATCACTGCGCCAATATTGATGAGTTATGCCTGCGCTATCCGGAGCTGAAGCTGGTAGGGAATAAAAAGACCTTTCAGCTGATCCGCCAGTTTTATGAGCTGGATCTTACCGGCCGCACCATTGAAGTTAAAGAATGGGATGAGCTGCAGCTGGGCAAACACAGCCTGACCTTTGGCTTTGCGCCGATGGTGCATTGGCCGGAGGTCATGTTTACCTATGAGCAGACGGAGGGCTGGCTGTTTTCCGCGGATGCTTTTGGCAGCTTCGGGGCCCTGGCAGGCAATTTATTTGCGGATGAGACTGACTTTGACCAGCTGTATCTGGATGAATCCCGCCGCTATTACTGCAATATTGTGGGCAAGTACGGCGTCCAGGTGCAAAACGCGCTTAAGAAATTTGCTGATAAACCTATTAAGATGATCCTGCCCCTGCACGGACCCATCTGGCGGGAAAAGCTGGCTTACTTTTTGGATAAGTATCAGCACTGGAGCACCTATCAGCCTGAAAAAGCCGGCATTGTGCTGGTCTATGCCTCCATGTACGGCAATACGGAAAACGCGGTGGATCTGCTGGCCAATCAGCTGGCGCAGCGCGGTGTGGCTGATCTGAGGGTCTATGATTTGTCCAAAACCCAAGCTTCTTATATTATTGCGGACGCGTTTAAATACAGTCACCTGGTGGTGGCTTCGCCAACCTATAATTCTCAGCTCTACTATGGCATGGAAAATCTGCTCCGGGAAATGGTGGCCTTAAACCTGCGCGGCCGTAAAACCGCGATCCTGGCTAACGGCAGCTGGGCGCCGCAGGCGCAGCGCTACATGACGGAACTTCTGGGCAGTATGAAAAATACGGAGCTCCTGGCAGAGCCGGTGATCATCCACTCCGGGGTTAAGGCAGAGCAGCGGCAGCAGCTGGAGGCTTTAGCGGACACCCTGGCGGCTTCCGTTAAGGCGGTGGCGCTTTAAGCCCGGGGTCAGGGGGCACCCCCGGGACCTGAAGCGGCAAAGACGGACTGGCAGGGATTCAATAAAAGTGCAAGCCACCCATCTTAAACCTGCACAAAAAAACTGAAAAAGATTAATTTGGTACAAAAACAATCGGTTTTTGAACCAATAATGAAAGGTCAAAAGCAAATATATGCTTTTGGCCTTTTGCTTTGCCTGATCTTGTGCTATAAATACACACTATAAAAACACCGCGTCCAAGCCGGCCGCCGGTGTTTTATGAGGAGGAAAAGGGTATGAAGAAACTGGGAACTGTATTTTTGTCGGCAGCCTTCCTGCTGTCCACCCTGGGGGCCTGTTCAGCATCGGGGCAAACTGCGGCCACCACTACTACCGAAGCCGCTGCGACCACCGCGGAGGCGACTGAGGCGGCAACCAGCGCCGAGACCAGCGCGGCAACCAGCGCCGCCACGTCTGAGGCAGCTACTACCGAAGCCACTGCTGGCGAGGAAGACGTCAGCACGGTCGCCACTACCGCTGACACCGCGGAGGTGGTTCGCACCCCGATTGACAAGGATAAGATAATTGTCGGCGTAATCCATATTACCGATCCGTCAGAAGGCTCAGGCTACACCTATACGCATGATGTCGGCATTCAGGAAATGCAGGCTACCCTGGGACTGCGCGATAATCAGATTATCCGTAAAAACAATGTCGACGACTCTGATCCGTCCGCTTGTGAGACCGCGATCCGTGAATGTATCGCGGAGGGGGCTAACGTGATTTTTGCCACCAGCTGGGGTTATATGGATACCGTTGAAGCGATGGCGGAAGAATATCCGGATGTGGTCTTCTGCCACGGCACCGGTTATAAGAGCAATGACACCAACTTTTCCAACTATTTTGGCCGCATCTATCAGGCGCGGTACCTGTCCGGTATAGTCGCCGGCATGAAGACCACCACCAATAAGATCGGTTATGTGGCCGCCATGGGGCAGGATAACTCCGAGGTCACGGGTGGTATTGACGCTTTTGCCATCGGCGTGGAGTCGGTGAATCCGGATGCCAAAATCTATGTTAAGGTGACAAACAGCTGGTTTGCGCCTGAAGAAGAAAGCAACGCCGCCATCGCCCTGATTGGTGAAGGCTGCGATGTGATTGCCCAGCATTGTGATACGCCTAACCCGCAGCTGGCGGCAGAAGATGCCGGTGTCTATGGCGTAGGCTATAACTCTGATATGAGTAAAGACGCACCGGGGGCGGTCCTGACCTCTGTGGTCTGGAACTGGGGCGTTTATTACACTCAGGCGGTGCAGCAGGTCATTGACGGTACCTGGACTTCGGATGTTTATTATGGCGGCATGGCAGACGGTCTGGTAGATATTTCGCCGCTGAGTGATCTGGTGGCCGATGGAACCGCTGAAAAGGTTGAAGCCGCCCGTCAGGCGATTCTGGATGGCTCTTTCAATGTCTTTGACGGTGTGCTGGAGACCAATGACGGCCAGACTGTCGGCACAGAGGGCGGTACGCTGGACGACACCACCATCAAGAGCGGGATCAACTGGTATTACCGCAATGTCGTAGCGGACTAAAGCCGTAGCAGCCAGCCTGTCGGATGCTCCCGCACAAGGGGAGCGGCGCTTCCGGCCCTTCATGTGTGGTGGGGGCCCGGGAGCGCTTTTTAGGAGGGAAGAGATGTCCAAGCATATAGCCAGCCGGACCAAAGATCAAGCCGCAGTAAATGAAGCGGGCGCGCTGACCGGGCGGCCGCAGGCCGCTTGCGGCCAGGGTCAGGCGATTGCGGGCCAGGGCCTGACGAAGCGGTTTGGCAGCGTCCTGGCCAATGATCATATTGACTTTGAGGTTGAATATGGTGAAATCCTGGCCTTGCTGGGAGAAAACGGCTCCGGCAAAACGACTTTGATGAATCTGCTTTCCGGGCTGTATTTCCCTGATGCCGGCCAGATTTTTGTGGATGGCCGGGCTGTTTGCATCAGTACGCCTGCGGACGCGATCAGCCTGGGTATCGGTATGATTCACCAGCATTTCAAACTGGTGGCTGCCATGACCGCACTGGAGAACATCTTGCTGGGCCCCCGGACCCGCAGGCTCAGTCTGACCCGCCAGCGGCAGGAAATAGAGCAGATGTGCCGGACCTATGGCCTGACCGTGGCGCTGGATAAGCCTGTTTACGAGATGTCAGTCAGCGAAAAGCAAACCGTTGAAGTCGTCAAAGTGCTCTACCACGGGGCCAGGATCCTGATTCTTGATGAACCGACCGCCGTGCTGACCCCGCAGGAAACCGACAGCCTGTTTGCGATTTTACGGCGGATGAAACAGCAAGGCTGCGCTATCATCATCATCACCCATAAGCTCAATGAAGTTTTAGCTATCAGCGACCGGGTTATGGTATTGCGCCGCGGCCGGGCCGAAGCTTTACTGCAGACCAGTCAGGCTGATTTGCACAGCCTGACTGAAACCATGGTAGGACATGCCATTGACTTAAAAATACACCGTCCTGTATATGCAGCCGCCAAGCCTGAAACCCTTCTGGCGGTCCATGAGCTTTCTGTGGTCCGGCCCGACGGCAGCCAGGCGTTAGACCAGGTTTCCTTTGAACTGAAAACCGGGGAAATCCTGGGTGTGGCGGGGGTGGCCGGCAGCGGTCAGAAAGAACTGAGCGAAGCGCTGGTCAGTCTGACTCCCTGTCAGAGCGGCCGCATCACTTACCGCGGTCAGGTCATATCTGGATTGCTCACCACAGAAATATATAAAAAGGGCGTGAGCCTGGCGTTTGTGCCTGAAGACCGCCTGGGCATGGGGCTGGTGGGCGATATGGGCATGCCTGGCAATATGCTGCTGAAAAGCTACCGGGATCACCGCGGCTTCTTTATTGACCGTAAACCGGCCGAAGCGCTCAGCCGGCAGCTTAAGGAAACGCTTGATATCTCAACCCCTTCGCTGGAAACACCGGTCCGGCTGTTGTCCGGCGGAAACGTCCAAAAAGTGTTGCTGGGCCGGGAAATTGAATCGCAGCCCCAGGTACTGATTACGTCCTATCCGGTCCGGGGCCTTGATATTAACGCCTCCTACACCGTCTATGATCTGCTGAATGAGCAAAAAATGAAAGGCTGCGGTATTTTGTATCTGGGCGAAGATCTGGATGTCTTGCTGGAGCTGGCTGACCGCATCCTGGTTTTGTGTCATGGCCGCGTGACCGGTATTGTGGACGCGCGGCAGGTCAGTAAGGAAACCGTGGGCTTAATGATGGCTGGGATGCCGCTAAAGGAGGAGCTGGCATGAGTGCAAAACGGCAGAAACAGGCAAATCAGGCTGACCGCGGCGGCAGGCCGCTGCGGCAGCGCGAACCCTGGCTGCATATAGCCAAACGACCGGAAATGAGCAAAAAGAGGGGCAGCCTGCTGAAAGGCGCATCTATTTTGCTGGCTGTAGCGGTAGGCGGTTTATTCATGCTGGCGCTGGGTTACAATCCGGTGACCTTGTATCTGACGATTATCACCGGCGCTTTAGGCAATGCCGAATCCTGGCGCATGACCATCCGCCTGATGATCCCGCTGGTCATCAGCTCGCTGGCGGTGTGTCTGGCCTTCAAAATGCGCTTCTGGAATATCGGGGCGGAAGGCCAGATCATTATGGGGGCGGTTTTTGCCACCTATTTTGCGCTTTATCACACTGACTGGCCCCGGCCGCTGCTGCTGGCGGTCATGTTTATTGCCGGGGCGGTGGGCGGAGCGCTCTGGGGCCTGCTGCCAGCTTTTTTTAAAGCCCGTTTTAATACGAACGAAACCTTGTTTACCCTGATGCTGAACTACATCGCGCTAAATGTCATTGTCTATTTCAGAGACGGACCCTGGAAGGATCCCGGTTCTTCAGGCTTTCCCAAGATCGCCCGCTTTGACAAGGTAGTCCAGCTGCCCAAACTGGCCGGCATTCAGGCCGGTTGGCTGATCGCGCTGATCCTGGTGGTACTGGTTTTTGTTTACCTGAAATACAGCAAGCACGGATACGAAATCAAGGTGGTAGGCGCAAGTCAGGCCACCGCCCGCTATGCCGGCATGAATGTGCGGCGCATTATCCTCCGGACAATGGCGATCAGCGGGGCCCTGGCGGGTATTGCCGGTATGGTTCAGGCCGCGGGCAGCGATATGACCCTGGCGGAGAGCGTGGCCGGCGGGGTGGGCTTTACTGCCATTATCGTAGCCTGGCTGTCTAACCTTAATCCCTTTGGGATTGCGCTGGCCGCTTTCTTTTTCAGTGTCTTGGAAAAAGGCTCCTCGGTCATGCGGTCCAGCTACAATCTGTCCGCTGAGTTTGCCGCGGTGCTGCAGGGGATTATCCTGTTTTGTGTGTTGGGCGGGGAGTTCTTCCTGCGTTACCGTTTGGTGCGCCGCTCGGCGCCCCGGCATCAGGAAGCTGAAGCCGCAGAAGCCAAGGAGGAGGCATAAGTCATGAGTACGCTGATTCGGATCTTTTCGCACAGTGTGTTGGCCGGTACCCCATTACTGTTTGGTACCCTGGGCGAAATTGTCAATGAAAAAGCCGGTCATCTGAACCTGGGGGTTGAAGGCATGATGGCCATGGGGGCCTGCGCGGGTTTCATGGCCGGGTACCTTAGCGGCAGCCTGCTGCTGGCTTTGCTTTTTGCCTTTTTAGCCGGTGCATTGGGGGCTTTGATCTATGCGCTGCTGACCGTAACCCTGATGGCAGATCAGAATGTGACCGGCCTCACCCTGACCATTTTCGGGGTAGGTCTGTCCAACTTCATTGGCCAGTATATGCTGGTTCATTCGGCCACCAATACCCTGAAACTGCCTGAAGCGCTGAATAACCGCTTAAAGGCGCTGAATATCCCCGGCCTGAGCCAGTTGCCGGTGGCAGGCAGCCTGCTGTTTTCTTATGATCTCTTTGTCTACCTGAGCGTCGCCATTGCCTTGCTGCTGGGCTGGTATATTAACCACAGCCACCGCGGCCGCAATCTGCGGGCTGTGGGAGAAAACCCGGCGGCGGCCGACGCTGCCGGCATCCATGTTACCCGGGTTAAGTACCTCAACCTGCTGCTGGGCGGCGGGATCTGTGGCTTAGGCGGCGCTTATGCCGCCATGGTCAGCAATGGCGGGGTCTGGCTGAGTGATACAGTCGGCGGTCGCGGCTGGATTGCGGTGGCTTTAGTCATCTTTGCCGCCTGGAATCCCGTCAGAGCCATTTTAGGAGCTTATGTGTTTGGCGCCTTCAGCGTGCTGAAGTATTACGTGCCCAAATCCGTCCTCAGCCTGCCCAACGCATTTTATGACGCGCTGCCTTTTATTGTAACCGCTTTGGTGCTGGTCATATCATCTATCCTTCAAAAACGTAAAAACGCTCAGCCGGCCTCCGTGGGCCTCAATTATTACCGCGAAGAACGTTGACTGCCTGCACCTGCACCACCGCCGCCCGGGCAAAGGGAACCCTGGCGGCAGGCCCCAAGTCCAGAGGCTTGAGTGAAAACGTAAATTCCAGTGTGAAACCCTGACGCAGAGAACTGGTTTTAAGTCTTACAAAATCTTTTTGTTCCTGAACTTAGGGCTTAGTTTTTAGTGTTATCTCATGGAATTTACTTG
>JAQWFM010000048.1 GCA_028704415.1 Oscillospiraceae bacterium
GTTTTAGCTAAACACATCAAAAAGCAGTATCTGGAGATCAATATTCAGGCCCTGCATGAAGGGTTTGAACCGGTCGAACGCCGTTTTGACAATCCTGGCGGTACGTTTGCCCAGGATATGATTCTGACCGGCAGTCAGGCCATGGCCTTGGGCGCGCTGGCAGGCGGGCTGAAGTTTTATTCGGCTTATCCTATGTCGCCGTCTACTGCCCTGATGGAATATCTGGCGCCTCACGCCCATGAGGCCCAGATCGTGGTAGAGCAGGCGGAAGACGAAATTGCCGCGGCTATGATGGCAGTGGGCGCTTCCTACACCGGGGCCCGCGCGATGACCGGCACCAGCGGCGGCGGTTTTGCCCTGATGGTAGAGACCCTGGGGCTGGCCGGCATGGCTGAAATTCCGGCAGTCTTTGTGGATGTTCAGCGTCCCGGTCCGGTCACGGGCCTGCCGACCCGCACGGAACAAAGCGACCTAAAATTTGTGGTCTCGGCTTCTCAGGGGGAGTTCCCCCGGCTGGTGATCGCGGTCCGACATCATGCGGACGCCTTTTACCAGACCATCCGGGCGTTAAATCTGGCCGAAAAATACCAGATACCGGTCATTGTGCTCAGTGACCAGTATCTGGGGGATGCCTCCGGTACCGTTCCGCGCTTTGATCTGAATAAGGTTCGCCCCCTGCCGGTGGCAAGCTCCCCGGCGGATATTGAGCCCGGGCAGGAATACCTGCGTTACCGCGTCACGGAATCCGGCATTTCTCCCAGGCTGCTGCCGGGCCAAAGTGAGCATCTGGTCCTGATAGACAGCGATGAGCACGATGAAAAAGGCTGGATTACCGAGTCAGCCGAGGTCCGGATCAGCCAGGTCAACAAGCGCGCCCGTAAGTTGAAGCTGCTGGAAACTGAATTACAGGAACCGGACTTCATAGGCGCAGCCGATTTTCACACCTTATTGCTGGGCTGGGGTTCCACCTACGGACCCATTGAAGAAGCAGTGGCACAGCTCAACCAGCAGGAAGCCGGCGGTTATGCGGCTTTGCTGTTTGGGGACGTCTATCCTCTGCCGCAAAAACGCCTGCTTGAAAAAGCCGCTCAGGCTAAACAGATCATTGACGTTGAGCAAAACTCAACCGCGCAGTTTGCCGGCCTGGTCCGGGAATACAGCGGCATTAAGTGTGACCGGGAAATTTTGAAATACGACGGCCGGCAGATCATGGCAAAAGAAATTGTCAGCCAAGTACTGCAGCAGGCTTAAGAAAGGGGTCCAGATTTTATGGATACATCAACTTCGACATTTTCAACCTATGAAACCGCCTGGTGCCCGGGCTGCGGTAACTTTTCAATCCTGGCCGGGCTTAAGCAGGCGCTGACGGAACTGGGGCTCAGGCCGCAGGACGTCCTGATGGTAGCCGGCATTGGCCAGGCCGCCAAAACCCCTCAGTATATCAGCGCCAACGCATTTTGCGGCCTGCACGGCCGCTCCCTGCCGCCGGCTGCCGCGGCTAAAATCGCTAACGAAAAACTGACGGTTATCATCGACACAGGAGACGGCGACTCCTATGGCGAAGGCGGCAACCATTTCATCCACAATATCCGCCGCAATACCGACATCACGCATTTTGTGCATGATAACCAGATTTACGGCCTGACTAAGGGCCAGGCCTCCCCCACCACCGCGGAAGGACAGGTAACACCGGTGCAGCCTGAGGGCAATCCTGAAAGCCCCTTCAATCCTATCCTGACCGCTTTGGCCGCCGGAGCAGGTTTTGTGGCTCGTACCTTCAGCGGCAACCCCCAACAGCTGGTTCGTATCATGAAAGCGGCGATTCAGTACGATGGCTATGCTTTGGTAGACATTTTTCAGCCGTGCGTCAGCTTTAACAAGGTCAACACCTTTGCCTGGTATAAGGAACACTGCTATGAACTAGAGGAGGATTATGATCCCACAGATTTAGCCGCGGCACTCAGCAAAGCCCAGGAGTTTGGCGACCGCATCCCTACCGGCATTTTATACAATGTGCCTAAAGTCAGCTTTAACCGCAGACACCCGGTCCTAAAAGATGGCGTGCCTTTGCTGGAAAAAAAGCTGCCAGACCATCTGATTGAGGATTTGATGAGCGACTTTGTCTAAGCCGGTTATCACAGGCGGGGTTTACACCGGCTTAAGGCAGGCTGATCCCCCCAGGCCGCTTTACCCTGAGCAGATAGCTCAGGGTAAAGCGGTTTTTAAGTTTCAGGCCATTCTTGCGCCAGGGCGCGGGATAAATCCCGACCCAGCTGACCGTACCAAGCGCGCCAATTTGCCGGTATCGGCCTGCCCTGATTTTTTAACGGCGGCCGCTCCAGAATACTCAGCGCCGGGGTCAGGCTGCGCTGCATTTTTTGGCGGGTCTGTTCCGGTTTCAACTGATACAAGCCGGCAAAGCCGCGCGCATAGCCCGGATCATTGCGGCTCAAACGCACATAGCTGCAGGCAGCCTGATAGAGCTCCCCGCCCAGTAGCGCTAAAATCAGGTCCTCTAGTTGTACCGGGGTCAGGCTCAGCGGCCCGGCCGGGCAGACGGCCACGGTGGCTTTCACCTCCCGGCGAAGCGCCTCATGCAGCCATTGAAAAGCCGGCGCCGGTCTTCTGGCATCAGTTATAAACATCAGCCAGATGCCCAGATAGTGATCAACAAATTCCGGGCCCTGCCGCGGATTTTTAGGCTGCGTATAGCGCTGCCGCAGTAATTGCCTGAGGATCCGCGGCCCGGCCTTAGCTTCAGCTGCATTTTCAGCCGCTTTTTCAGCTTCGCTTCCAATTCCGGTTTCCGCCTCCAGCCTGGCCGCCAGCTCCAGCCGCAGGGCTGGTTCGGTTTCCTGCCAGATATCCAGATAGGCCGGTTTTGCCTGTACAAGTTCTTGCCAAGTCACAGCTATGGCTCCTTTCTGCGGTCAGGCCCGGCGCTCCCTGGGTTCAAACCGCCAGGGCTGATCCACTTTGGTGCCGTTTTCCAATCTGACATAAGTGGTAATTTCCCCAGGTTTACGCAAGTCCAGTTCAAAGATCCGGCCCCCATGCATAAAATCCTGAGCCCCATAAGTATGATAGCCGGTTGCGCGGCCATAACCCAGCATGATCCCATATAAGACGCCCCAGAAATCATTGACGTGATCGTGCCCCACAAAGACAGCCCGGGTATGGCCGGATTCCAGGATAGCATTAAACAGTCCGGAGTTAACGCGGGGACAGCAGATTGGATCCCGGCGGGAACCGTAGCAGGTCTCAAAGCGCCACATATCTTCATATTCAGGTAAGGGAATATGCTGAAAGAGCAGGGCCTCAACCGCCGGATTTTCCGCCGCCGCCAGCTTAATCTGACGGCGGTACCAGTCTGTCTGGGCTGGGGTAACGTAAGCGTAGCCGCCCACAGCGGCATTGGGATTATATGCGCCGGAGTCAAGCAGCAGCAGCAGCCAGCAAAGCGTACCGTCCGCAGACCGGAGGGCCAGGCTGTGATTGCCCGTACCCTCAGGGCAGTCCGGATCCGCCCACGCCACACAGCCGGGCAAATGGCCGGCAATTTGCCAGAGCGCCTCCCGGTCCCTGAGGCCAAATTCTGAATCATGATTGCCCAGGACAAACGTCCAGGGCGCGGCGCCGGGCTGAGTCAAAGGCGCCAGTACCTGGGGCAAAAATTCAGCATTATGCTCACCGTACACCAGGTCACCGGTTATCACCACCAAATCCGGCTGTTCCTGGCGCAGCAGGCGATCCATCAGCGCTACGGTCTGTTGATCTGCCGCGTCTCCTTCCGTGTAGTGCAGATCAGTCAACTGCAAAATACGAAAGCGGCCCGCCTCATTAAAATTAAGCGAATGGGTCATGCAGATATCCTTTCTTGTTGCCGGGCAGCCGTCACCGGCGCCCGGCCCTGGTCTGATATTTGCTGATATTATACGTCAAGCCGTAACGCTCAGGAGCGAAACCTCCGTCAGGCGCCCGGTCCGGCCAAAGGCGTCAGACCGCAGACGTATTCTCGGGCGGCCATTGTTCGTTTTTAGCCCCACCTTCAAGCACGTGCCATCGGATCTGGCGGCCGGCTACCACAAAGACCGGGCCTTGCGCCGCCGGCTCAGCAGCCGGACTCTGGGGCTGAGGCGTGCGGGTGCTTTGCTCCGGCCCTTCAGCTAAGTAGGTCAGCCACCGCAAGTCATCTGCCGCGGCTGCTGAAAGGTTGTGGTCAAGTTGCAAGAGCACATACACATTAGCCAGGAGTTGAAGCGCATTAAAAAGCTGATTGGCAAGATATAGCCTGGCCGCCAGGTCCGCACTATCCAGCCGGACTGCAATTTGCACATCCTGCTCAGTCAGCAGCTCCGGCTGAAGCGCCACCTCCACCAGCGCCGGTAAACCAGCCGCTGAAGATTGGGCCGCCGGCAACGCAACTGCCTGCTGCCACAGTGTTTGAATCAACTCAAAAACGGCCGGACTGAAAATGCCATAAGGTACCCTGCCGCCAAAAGCAGTGGTCAGGATGGTCCTGGCGCGGCGGGCCAAAATATCCAAGGGCTGCTGCCTAGGCTGTAAATTCATCACATAGGTTTTAATTTTCATGGTGTCGCTCCTTATGCCTGAGTTAACCGGAATGGCAGGCCTGCGTCTTCAGCGCTGGCGTCAGGATAAAAAAAGCGTCCTGCTTCAGTCCCGGAAAACATGCTTCCCGGGACATGAGCCTGACGCTTCACGTGTTACCACCCTGGTTCACCTACACCTCACGGTGCAGGCCTCATCAAGTACGGGCGAAGATAAGGAATCCGCCGATACTTTATCGCTCTAACGGGCGAACCCGGCACAGCCTAAGCCCCCTGGGCTTCAGTGTGCGGCTCAGAGATCATGTTCACAGCTGCTTTAATCCGACCCCTTTCAGCCCTGAGGGTCTCTCTGCTGAATACCTGCAGCCGTTACTCTTCTCTTCACTGCCTTTAACTAACAGTCATATTTTACGCCAAACCTAAGCCTTTTGACAAGCCCCTGCATCGCGTTCAGGAGGGGATTTGAGCGATCCTGGCCGGCGTGGGGGCTCAAAGGCGCTCAAAATAGGGCAGGTCATCCAGCGTTACCGCGACGTCGAGCGTCTGTCCGCCAGTCACGGACTGGCCGTGCCAATCCCGCCAGCGGCCCTGCGGCAGTCTGACCGCCCGGACTGTCGCGCCTGCTTCCAGTACGGGGGCAACCAGCAGGCGGTCCCCCAGCATAAACTGATCGGTCACCGCTTCCAGCCCCTGGTCAGGAAAGACATAGGCCAGGTAGCGGATAATCGGCTCGCCGGTTACCGCAGCAGCCTGAGCCAGTTTCAGTATCTCCCCGGCCATCCGGGCATGCAGTTTCACCGCGGCCAGGCAGCGGGCGGCACCGGCCTGATCCAGGACCCGCCAGGGCGCGGCGGACAGCTGCATCATGGGCATCAAGCTGGCGCACTGGGCATAGCGGACAAAAAGCTCCTGATCCAGCGTAAAGCGGTCCGCTAAAAAACTCTCATACTGACCGCCGCCAATCATATCCGGACAGCTAAACGGATAACCCAAAATACCCTGAGCCAAACTGTTGGGAATGAGCGACCCCAGCCCGCTGCCGGTCCAGCTGTGATTGCGGTCTGCCAGGCGCTGCACCAAAGCCCGGCCGCGGGCGTCAAAACAGGCTCTCAGTTCATTGTAGACATAGTTTTCAGCAAACAAGGCCCACTGGCGACACTGGCCGTTGGCATCAAGCCTTGCATTTGACTGATCATCATCCCGATAAAACTCACTGTCGCCCGCGTCAAACTTAAAGCCATCCACCCCGTAATCCAGCATCAGCTGATCCAGCTGCCGGGCCAGCCAGTCCCGGGCCGCCGGCAGACTGAGATCCAAAACCGCCGAATAGCCGTTCCACCACGGACGAATGGCTATGTCACCCTTCCGGTCCCGGAGCAGGATCCCCGCGGCCTGAGCCTCACGGAAAGTCAGACTATCTGCGGAAATAAAGGGACAAACCCAAAGCATGACCTTAAAACCAGCCTCATGCAACTGCTCTACCATTTGTCTGGGGGCCGGAAAACGGCCGCGATGAAACTGCCAGTTACCGTAATCCTCCGCCCAGCCATCATCAATCATGAGGATGCCGGCCGGGTAATGATGAGCCCTGATCTGTGCCGCGTAATTCAAAATAGCAGCCTGATTTTGGTCATACATCAGCTCGATCCAGCTGTTATATTGCGGCTGGGTAAAAAAAAGCGAGGGAGGCTGTTGCCCATTGGGAGCAAAGGCCTGCGCCCTGGCGGCCAGATAAGCGCCCCGAAGATTACGGGCCTGACCCTGGCCGCAGTACAGCCTGGCTTTGCGGCTGCCAGCCGTCAAAATGCCCTGGTGCACGTTCAGCTCAAAGCCATCCTGACAGCAAATATACCGGCCGGCAGAAGACAGCAAAAAGCCCGCCGCCTGATTATTAGTCAGATTGGGATCAATGGAAAAAGCACACTCTGAACCAGCATGGAGCGGAAACTGCAAGCCCCAGGCCGCAGCCAGGCCATACCAGTACTCACCAGCCTCAATGGCCAGGCTTAGCTGCGCCTGGCCCTGAGGGGTGTCACCGGCCGCGGCCTGGCTGGTAAATTGATTGGTTTGGGGTGATTTACTATGCATGCTGGCCCTCCTAAACTTTACAGCAACCGCCGGAGCACCGCTCTGTCGTACCGCTCCGCGGGTTCATTCCGGATCTTTAATCAAAACCGGAGATAGTGTATCATTTTTCTCAGTGGGCCCAGTAGGCCATTTCTGTACTGAGCTGATATGTTTCGCTCATGCTCACATAATTTTCAGTCAGCCAGGTACTTAAACCAGGGGATAAACCTGTTCAGATTAAAAGGAGCCTGACCGTGTTTCGAATACTAATTGTGGAAGATGATGCCGAAATAGCGGCGGCCATCGGCTGTCAGCTCAAAAAATGGGAGCTGCAGTATCAGCTGGTCCAGGATTTTCAGCAGGTCATGGAAACCTTTGAGCGCTATCAGCCGCACCTGGTGTTACTAGATGTCATGCTGCCCTTTTATAACGGCTATCACTGGTGCCAGGAGATCAGACGTAAATCTGCCGTTCCCATTCTCTTTATTTCTTCGGCGGCGGAAAAGATGAATATGATCATGGCTATGGATATGGGCGCGGATGACTTTATCAGCAAACCCTTTGATCTGAGTGTCCTCATGGCCAAAATCAATGCCTTGCTGCGGCGCAGTTACCAACTGACTGGTACCGCGCCGATCCTGGAGCACCACGGTATCAGCCTGAATACCGGTGAAAACACCCTGTCCATCAAGGGCCAGGTTGTGGAGCTGAGTAAAAACGAATACCGCATCATGTTGTGTCTGATGGAAAATAAAGGTCAGGTCGTCAGCCGGGAAAAACTGATGCAGGCGTTGTGGCAAAGCGACAGCTTCATTGATGATAATACCCTGACGGTAAACGTCAACCGGCTTCGCCATAAGCTGAAAGAGGCCGGACTGGATCAGGCCATCGCGACTAAATTTGGCATAGGTTATCTGTTACCATGACTCGTTTAATCAAATCCAGCCCACAGTCCGGCCCGGCTAAGCAGTATGGCTTATTTATCCGGCGCTATCTCCGGCAGCACCGCAGACTGCTTGGTTTTGGTCTGGGCTGCAGCGGTATTTTTATCGTGCTTTTTATTTTATATGATTTGCCACTCGCGGCTGTCTTATACCCGCTCCTGCTTTCAGCCGTTGCCGGCAGTATGTTACTGCTGTGGGATATCCGGCAATCCTGGCGGCGTCATCAAAGTCTGGCCCGGCTGCAGCCTGATCTGTCCACGGATTTATCAGAGCTGCCCGCACCGCTAAGCCCGGCTGAGGCTGATTATCAGGCTGCCCTGATCTGGCTGCAGCGCCAGCAGCGGCAACGGGAAGCAGGGCAGCAACAGCAATATCAGGATATGCTGGATTATTACAGCATCTGGGCACATCAGATTAAAACCCCGATTGCGGCCATGCAGCTCAAGCTGCAGCAGCAAGACAGCGCTGCAGCCCGGGCACTGCAGGCGGATTTGCTGCACATTGAGCAATATGTCGAGATGGTTTTAGTTTATATCCGCTTGGATAGTTCAGACAGTGACTATGTTTTTCATTATTGTCAGCTGGACCGGATTATCCGCCGCGTCCTGCGCCATTTGGCCGGAGACTTTATCCGGCGCGGGCTCAGGCTTGATTATCAGCCCTTGCAGCGGCGGCTGTTGACGGATGAAAAATGGCTGGCCTTTGTGATTGAGCAGCTTTTGACCAACGCGCTTAAGTACACCCGCACCGGGAGTATTTCATTATATTGGGAAGAGCCGGCAACGCTATGTATAAAGGACAGTGGGATCGGCATCCTGCCGGAGGACCTGCCCAGGATTTTTGAAAAGGGCTACACCGGACGCAATGGCCGCCAGACGGAACGGGCCAGCGGTATCGGTCTCTACCTGTGCCGCCGCATCTGCCATAATCTGGGCTATCAGCTGGAAGCCAGATCTGAAGCCGGTAAGGGCAGCACCTTTTGCATCCATATGTCCCGGCAGACCGGGCGGCTGGAGTAGGCCCAGGCCTGAAGTCTGAGCGCTGCTCAGATGCCGGTGCCGCCTGACTGTCGCCTGCTTTCTGACACTAATGTAAGATTTGACCACCAAACTGTAAGCTAAAGTTATGGCAGCCGCGGCTGCCTCCCTCTAAACTAAATTCAGCTTGATGCATCGGGCTCATGATTGGGAAAGGATTTACAAGATGAATGTTTTAGAGGTCAGGTCATTAAAAAAGATATACAGCACCCGTTTGGGCGGTAATCAGGTACAGGCCCTGCGGCAGGTGGCGTTCAGCGTTGAGGCTGGCGAATACGTAGCGGTTATGGGCGAGTCTGGCTCAGGGAAAACCACCCTGCTGAATATCCTGGCGGGTCTGGATCAGCCAACCAGCGGTCAGGTATTGCTGGAGGGGCAGGATTTAGGTCAGATCAGGGAAAAAGATCTGGCCACTTTCAGGCGCGACCATTTAGGCTTTGTGTTTCAGGACTTTAATCTCCTGGATACCTTTACCATAGAAGACAATATTTACCTGCCCCTGGTGCTGGCCGGAAAATCATATGAAGTCATGCACAGCCGGCTGCAGCCGCTGGCGCAGCAATTAGCCATCAGCCCTATATTAAGCAAATATCCGTATGAAGTTTCCGGGGGACAAAAGCAGCGGGCTGCTGTAGCCCGGGCGCTCATTACCGGGCCGCGCCTGATTCTGGCCGATGAACCCACCGGGGCTCTGGATTCCCACGCGACAGATGAATTGCTGGCCCTCTTTAGTCAAATCAATCAGCAGGGCCAGACCATACTTATGGTAACGCACTCTGTTAAGGCGGCCAGCCGGGCCGGCCGGGTGCTCTTCATTAAGGACGGTGTTATTTTTCATCAGTTGTACCGTGGTCTGAGTGATGATGAGCAGTTTTATCAAAAAATCACCGACTCGCTGACGCTCCTGACTACCGGGGAGGGTCGCAGATGAAAAGCACCATTTACCCCCGACTAGCCTCTGACAGCATGAAAAAAAACCACCGGCTTTATGTACCGTTTCTGCTGGCCTCCAGCGGGATGGTGCTGATCTTTTATATTTTAAGCTATCTAAGCCACAGTCCTCTGATCCGCAGTTTGCGCGGGGGCAGTGACTTGGCCAGTATCATGAACTTTGGGTCTCTGGTCTTAGCCTTATTTTCAGGTATATTTCTGTTTTATACCCACTCCTTTTTGCTGCGGCGCCGGAAAACCGAGTTCGGTTTATACAATATTTTAGGGATGGATAAACGCAGCCTGGCGCATATTTTAGTCTGGGAAACCCTGATCATCACAGGGGTCAGCTTACTGTTGGGCGGCCTGGGCGGGATCCTGCTGGCTAAATTAGCTGAAGCTTCGCTGCTGCGCCTGGTCAAGTCAGACATATCCTTTACCCTTAAGGTTGATCTGCCCGCCTTGTTAAGCAGCGGGGCGGTCTTTGCCGTCATCTTTGGCCTGATCCTACTGCAAAGTCTGCTGCAGATCAGCCGCACTAACCCCATTGACCTGCTGCACAGCCAGGCGGTTGGTGAAAAGCCGCCGCGCAGCAACTGGATCCTGGCAGTTACGGGACTACTGTTTTTAGGCGCAGCCTATTATCTGGCGCTGAGCATCAAGGATCCCATCGCGGCGCTGGCCTGGTTTTTTATCGCCGTTATCCTGGTTATTGCCGCCACTTACCTGCTTTTTATAGCCGGCTCGGTAACCGCCTGTCGCCAGTTACAAAAGCATAAAGCATTCTATTATCAAAAGCAGCATTTTGTTGCCCTGTCTTCCATGACTTACCGGATGAAGCGCAACGGCGCCGGTTTAGCGTCTATTGCCATTCTATGCACCATGGTCCTGGTCATGCTGTCCAGCACAGTCTGTCTGTATGCCGGTACTGAAGACATCCTGTGCACCCGCTATCCGCGCGAAGTGATCGTCTCCGCCAGTCTCAGCCAAGCGCAGTCAGCAAATGATACCTACTGGACAGACCTGACCAGCCAATTGCTGACGGCATCAGACCAGCTGGCGCTGACCCCCGAAAATCAGCTTGATTATCAGTATGTTTATGGCAGCGGTGAAATCAGCGGGGATCAGCTAAGCCTTAAAAAAGCTAACGACACCACGGTCCCGACCGATAGTCTGATCAGTGTTATCATCCTGCCGGTAGAAGATTATAATCAGATCAGTGGTGCTGATCTGAAGCTGGAATCAGGCCAGGCTATGATCTATACCAACCGCCTGACCTATACCGCAGCTGAGCTGCAAATCAATCAGGCCGTCACCCTGCAGCTGACGCAGCGCCTGGATTCAGCGGACACGCTAAAAGATATCCGCGTCATTACGGAAGCCTCCGGCTACTCCCCGGAGCTGGTCTTAGTCGTGCCAGATTACGCCAGTTTGATCCGGCAGCTGCAGCAAAGCTTGACCGGAACTGAGCCGGCCGATTTATATTTAGGCCGGATTATGGCTTTTGATGTGGCCGGGTCGGATTCAGCCGTGGCGGAAAAACAGCTGCTGAGCGAGTGGCAGCCCCAACTGGACTCACTGGTCAGCCAGTCCGGCGGCCGGCTCAGCAGCCTTACGGCGGAGGCGGTAGCGACGGAAAGAAACTACTACTACAGCACCAACAGCGGCATGTTATTCATAGCGGTTTTACTGGCCCTGGTCTTTGTGTTGGCAACCGTTTTAATTATGTACTACAAGCAAATGTCCGAAGGTTATGAAGATCAGTCCCGCTTTGCGATTATGCAAAAGGTCGGTATGACGCCTCAGGATATCCGTCAGAGCATCAACGCGCAAATCCTGACCGTCTTTTTACTACCGCTGCTGACCGCAGGGCTGCACCTGGCCTTTGCTTTCCCCATGCTGCAAAAACTGCTGCTCCTGTTTGGCCTGTCTAACCGCCGGCTCTTTGTGAGCGTAACCCTGCTCAGCTTTGCTGTTTTTGCGGTATTTTACGCCCTGATTTACCGCATAACCTCTCGCGCTTACTATCATATTGTCAGCGCCCGCCCCCAAACCTGAACCCGTCCGGGCTCAGGCCTGGGGACCGGTCAGCCGGGCTCAGTCAGGTTTAAGGCTTGAGCATTAACTCCCGGGGTAACCATTACGGGGTAGCAGCCAGTAACTGCTCTACCAGCTCTGGGATTTTAGCCAGATCAGCCGCGTCAGGCCGCCAGGCGGCACGGATATTTTGGTCAAGGGTGGTAAAGCCGGCTTCGGTCAGCTTTTGCTGCAGCAGGCGGACGGATTCCCCACTCCAGCCGTAACAGCCAAAGGCCGCTGCCTTCTTATGCTTGAACTTCAACTGTTTTAAAAATTCCAGCCACCCCGCTACACTGGACAGAATACTGTTGCCAACCGTCGGCGAACCCACCGCTATAGCCCGGGATTTAAACACTTCAGTCATAATCTCATTCTTATCAGTTTTGGCAATGCTAAAGACCTTAACCACCGTCTCAGGACTCTGCTTGGCCAGTTCCGCCGCCAGGGCGTGAGCAATGGCCGCCGTACCTTCCCACATGGTGTCATAGACAATGGTAACCTGATCTTCCTGATAGGCGTCCGCCCACTCAGCGTATTTATTAATGATCTGCAGCGGATCCTGCCGCCAAATCGCCCCGTGTGATGGCGCTATCATGTCTATGGTCAGGTTGAAGCCCCGGATCTCCGTCAGTTTTTTGCTGACAAACAGAGCAAAGGGATTCAGGATATTGGCAAAATACTTCATGGCCTCCTTTTGCAGCAAGCATTGATCCGCCTGATCATTAAAAAGCTCGCCTACGGCAAAATGCTGACCAAAGGCGTCATTAGAAAACAAGATGTTATCTCCAGTCAAAAAGGTAGCCATGGAGTCCGGCCAATGCAGCATTTTCATCTCAACAAAGATCAGCTTTTTCCCATTGCCAATATCCAGACTATCGCCGGTCTTGACCACTTTAAAATGCCAGCCCCGGCGGCCGTACTGTCCCTCAATACTTTTGACCGCGTTGGCGGTACAGTATATTGGCGTGTCAGGGATTTCTGCCATCAGAGCCGTGAGAGAACCGGAATGGTCACATTCGCCGTGATTAGCCACAATGTAATCAATCTTGTTCAGATCAATTTCTTGCTTAAGATTAGCCACAAAATCAAAGCGATGCGGTGTCCAGACTGTATCAATCAGAACAGTCTTTTCCTCCTCAATCAGGTAAGCATTTTGACTTGAGCCATTATGAATAGAATAATCATCGCCGTGGAAGCGATCCAGCTCCCAGTCAAGGTATCCGACCCAGCTGACGCCAGGTTTAAGCTGTTTTCTCATCTTGGCACCTCCTAAGTGTACTTACGCTCAGTCTAAAGGCAGCACGGCGCCGAGTCTGTGTTAATTAGCACATGAGACGGTTGGACAGATTCAGTGGCCCTGATATAGGATCAACCTATATCATACAATACCGATTTCAAATTAGCAGTTCTTGATTCTTTCATGCTAGAATAGAGACAAAGCAATAAGGAAAAGAGGTACTTGCAATGAGCAAACGTTTTCAAACCGTAGGCAGTCTGCTGCGCCCGGCGGATTTGCTGGTATATAAGGAACAAATAGAGCACCGCGATGATATAAACTATCCCTTCTATGCGGAATTTCCCGGCTATGAGGCTTGTGAAGCCGCCGCCACTGCCGACGTGGTAAAAAAACAAATTGAGCATGGGCTGACGGTCATAACCGACGGAGAATATTCCAAATCCCTCTGGCATCTGGATTTTGTCTGGGGTTTCAAGGGGATCGAACGTTATATAGCTGAACACGGTTATTTTTTCAGAGATCTGGACGGGGTATCCAAATATGAAACCCGCCGCGATATTGGTCTGAAAATTACCGCTCCGCTAAGTGGTAAAAATCACCACTTCATTAAGATCTATCAGCGCCTGCAGCGTCTGGCGCAGGGGCATGCTACCAAGCTTTGTGTGCCCTCGCCGTCCCACATTTTTGGGGAATTATCCTGGTCAGACAATCTGAGTGCGCCGGACGCGGTTTACACCAGCACCCAGGCGCTCAAGCAGGGCCTGATCCAGGCTTATAAGGAATTTGTGACTGATTATGCGGCCGCAGGCGGCCAGATCCTTCAGTTTGACGACTGTCTGTGGCAGATCTTCGCCGATGACAACCCCAATTCGCCGTTTACCGGTGAGAGTATTGATCATGAGGCGGTTAACGCCATGGCAGCTGAATTTATTGACATCAATAATCAGGTTATTGATTATGGCCATAGCCTGGGATTGAAAATGTGGACGCATAACTGCCGCGGTAATTATGATTCCCGCAATATGGGCGGCGGATCCTACGTCAAAATTGCCAATCTGTTTTTAAAGCAGCTCAAGTATGACCGTTTTTTCTTGGAGTGGGATGATGAGCGGGCCGGTTCGCTGGAGGCTTTAAAAGTCTTTCAGGACCGTCCGGAGACTGAGATTGTCTTAGGTTTGCTTTCCTCTAAAACCAGAGAACTGGATGATGAAGAGCGGGTGTTGCGGATGCTCAATCAGGCGGCTGCTATTTTAGGTAAGGATCGCCTGCTACTGTCTCATCAGTGTGGCTTTGCCTCCTGCGACTGCGGCAATTCACTGACCGAAGCTGAGCAATGGGCCAAAATTGATCAGGGCCAGCGGATAGCCCAAAGCTACTGGGGCGAGTAAAGCCGCCGGTAGGGTTTAGCGCACACGACGGCTGAAACCTCCAAAGTCTGAACAGACCTCTTCCCAATTAGGGAGAGGTCTGTTTTATTTGGCTTCAGAGTCAAAGTGAAAGTGCCGGGAGATCTGTCTGACACTCAGATTAAAGACTAAAACCAGGAGCATCAGGAGAGCCGCGGAAAAGTTGCCGATTGCCCGGGCATTGGTGGCGGTTGATTCCGTAAAGGCTGCCCAGATATGCAGTGACAGCGTTTCGCCAGGACGAAACGGATTCAGCGGGCAGGTAGGCGAGCTCAGGTTCCAGCTAGACCAGTTTATATCTGTACTCATGCCGGCGGTATATAAAAGCGCGGCAGCCTCGCCAAAGCCTCTGCCGGCGGCCAAAATCAGCCCGGTCAGGATACGGGGACGGCTGGCCGGTAAAAGCACCCGCCGGATGGTCTGCCAGCGCGTGGCGCCTAAGCCCATGCTGCCCAGTAAATACGAGTCTGGTAGAGCGCTCAGCGCATCGACCGTGGTGCTGGTTATCAAGGGCAGGCATAAGACAGAGACCGCCAGCGCTCCGGCCAGGAGATTCCATTTCTGACCGGTCATCAGAATAAAAACCAAATACCCAAACAGGCCCACCACAATTGAAGGCAAAGAGGACAAGGTTTCTATGCTCGTTTGTATCATGCGGCTTAGCCTGCCTGCCTTGGCATATTGTGTCAGGTAGACGCCGGCCAGGATACCCAATGGTGCGCTGATTAATAAGGAAAGAAAAACCAGATAGATCGTATTGAAGAGCTGGTTCATCACGCCCTTACTGCTGAAAGTCAGCATCTCCGGCGTCAGGCCCCAAAAGCCCTTCAGGATGACGTAGGCCGCAAAGACCACCAGCAGGAGGACCAAAGCTGCCGCCACAAGATAGAATAAGCCAGTCATAAAACGGTCCAGACGCTGATTACGTTTACGGCGGTCTGGCCACGGCTTAGGTTTTCGCGGGTCCATGTTTACCGCCTCCTCCCTGTCTGGCCAACAGATGGGTCAGAATAATAAAGAACAGCGAAATCAATAAGAGCAAGAGGGCCATGGTCCAGAGCGCGCTGTTATATTCGGTTCCGTCAAAGGTATTGCCCATGTTAGAGGCAATGACAGACGTCAGGGTACTGGTAGAGCTAAAGATATTTTTGGGAAAGGCGCGGGTTTTACCTATGACCATAGAAACAGCCAGGGCTTCTCCAAAAGCCCGGGTCAGGCCCAGAATAATCCCGGTACCAATACCGGGGCCAGCCGCCGGGAGCATGACCCGCCAGATCATCTGCCAGCGGGTGGAGCCCAGTGCGTAAGCCGCCTGTTGATAAGACTCAGGCACGGCGGTCAGACTGTCAGCTGCCACACTGGTAATCGTGGGAAAAATCATCAGAGCTAAAACCAGTGAGGCCGTAAAAACCGTGTTGCCATAGGGCAGGTGAAACAGGTCTCTGATGAAGGGACTTAAGACGGTCAGCCCGGTCCACCCATATACAATAGACGGAATGCCGACAAAAATCTCAATAGCCGGGCGCAAATAGGTCTGACCAAGTCGTGGCGAGATCGTGCTCATAAAAATGGCGGCCGCCAGGCTAAATGGTGCTGCAATCAGCAAAGCCAGTCCACAGGTCAAAAGCGAACCGACTATAAAAATGGCCGCTCCGACCGTGCCGGCCGGACCGCTGGCAGAATCACTGGGATTGAAATCGGCTGAAAAAAAAAAAGTCGCTCAGGCTGTGGCCAAAGACCGTAAAGGTAGCCGATCCCTTATAAATCAAGAATGCGCCGATAGACAGGGTGATTAGTATCATCAGCATACCGCAGATAGATACCAATGCCCGTCCGGCGTATTCTTTGCGAAACATGTTCAAACGTTTCATGGCAGGCTGCCGCTCAGCGGCTCACTGTCATCTTGGCGGTGACACCATAGCCCTGAGCCTCAATCTGACTGGCATAGCTGTCCGAAAGGATAAAGTCGATAAAAGCTTTAACGGTTTCCGAAGGCTCACCCTTGGTATACATGTGTTCATAGCCCCAGACCGGATAGCTGCCATTGTAGGTGTTTTCAAGCGTAGGCTCTACCCCGTCTATGGCTACTGTGCTCACATCCTGATTATTAACCAGGTAAGACAAGGCCAGATAACCTATGGCACCGGGGTTTGACTTAACGGTTTCCAGGAGCTCGCCGGAGTTATCGGTTTCCAGATAAGAGGCGTCCGCGCTTTCCTGATTGCCATCCAGGGCATATTGGGTAAAGAGCGCGCGGGTACCGGAGGTATCCGGACGGGTAACCAGTAAAACTGCCTGGTCGGGACCGCCTACTTCACTCCAGTTGGTAATCTTGCCAGTGAAGATATCTATAAGCTGCTGTTTTGTCAGATCTTTAACGGAATCGCTCAACTCGTTATTTACGATAGCGGCCATCGTAACGACAGCTACTTTATGGTCAACCAATTCTGCAGCCTGGTCCGCATCCAGCTTTTCTTCTGCCGCCACATCTGAATTACCAATATCCACAGATCCGTCCGAAACCTGCTTCAATCCGGTTCCGGATCCCCCTGCATTTAACGTGATTGATATATCCGGATATTGTGCTTTAAAAGCTTCCGCGGCATCCTGAGCCAGCGGCAGCAAAGCTGACGATCCGGAGCCAGTGACGCTGCCGGACAGATCGCTGATAGTGGTTGCTGCCGTAGTAGTGTTCGCCGCGGTGGTAGCCGTCGTAGCAGCCGTTGTACTTTCTGCCGCAGATCCATCCCCACAAGCAGCTAAAGATGTAAGCATCAGGGCCATAGCCAGGGATGTTCCCATGACTTTTTTAACGTTCATTTTCCTACCTCACTTTGTTTGTTTTCGGCTCTGACTATAGACCCCTATGTTTATAAAATCAGGCAAATCAGTTTAAAGGCAGGTTAAAAAAAGCCGTCTGACAACAGGTAATCTGTCTGTCAGACGGCCTTGGCCGCTCCGAGGGGTTTTGCCCGGGCAGCAGGCTCAATAGGGTTTAATCTTGCTCAATTTTTGCATGAAATCCTCCGGATATGGTTTATCCATGGCCGCCAGGGCTTCATTTAGTTGCGCTTCACTGCGGAAAGCCGCAATAGGCACCACCGGAAAAGGCCGCTGGCTAAAGTAGAGCAGACTGATATCCAGGACGCTGTAACCGTCCGGTAGTTCATGCGTCATCAGCTCCGCCAGCTGTTCATTTACTTCTGTATGATACAGGCGCTGAAAGTTAGCTTTTATTGGAAGGTGCTGCTGACGTTTGGCCCAATAGCCGTGGGCCAGAGAACTGTAAGCCATAGCCGGCAGTTGTTGTGCCTGCTGATACGCATAAGTGGCTGCGTTCATAGCGCAAAGATCCCAGTCCACCGCTGCGGGGTCAATATCCGCCAGACTCCACATGAGCTGGTTGGAGCTGAACCCGGCATAGCCCAGTTTTTCAGCTGCGGCCTGCGCGGCCTGCAGCCGGGGTAATGCCCAATTAGAACAGGCATAATGCCCGATCAGGCCTTCCTGACACAAAGCTTCAAGGGGCGCTAAAATAGCTTCAACCGGTAAATCAGGATTATCCCGGTGCACATAATACAGGTCAATGTAATCTGTCTGGAGTGCCCGTAAACTCAATTTCACATCCTGGACTAAATCTTCCGCCTGCAATCTGGGCATTGTGGTCCCCCATTGCGGATGCCCGCCTTTGGTAGATATGGTGAGGTCATGGCGGCGCCCGGTCTGTTTAAAATAATGGCCCAAGGTTGTTTCACTTAAGCCCTCACCCCGGCCCATCCAGGCTCCATAGATTCTTGCTGTATCAACAAAGGAACCACCGGCAGCTAAAAAGCGGTCAAGCTGACGAAACGCATCCGCCTCGCTCACTTCGGCTCCAAAACTGCCACAGCCTAAGCACAGAGCGCTGACAGTCTTCTTCCCTGGCAGCAGTTCAATCTCTTTCATCTAAATCCCCCTTGCAGTTAACCCTAAGGTAAAATTGCAGCAGTCAGGTCAGCCTGGCTGGCTTATTGTAGCAACTGCTTTATTGATCATACCTGAAGCTGACCGAGCAAACCTGTAACAGGCAGCCGCTTAAAAACGCCTGACAATCAACGCCAAACACTTTCATAGCAAGTCTTACCTTTTGAAGATCATGCGTGACAATAATCAAGGTTTGTCCTTGCGGATGGCTTGCACAAACAAAATCCATAACTGCTTTTCCTGATAGGTTCTACATATCGGCTTTGCTTCCAGTATATTTTTCATCTCTCCCCCCAAGCGTCATACATTTAAATCAAGATGAATCTAACCGAACCAGAAAGCAATCTGAATTGGCTATATTATCTTTATCTGCTGGGCTACTTGTTTGTGAGATGCAAAGGAAAAGGCGCGAGGTTGGTACCAATTCGCACGAACTTTGCTGACATACATGGTTTAATCAAGCACAGGAATGGTTTAGCAACGTCTAACTCATTGAGCAGTAATTCATATACCTTGCGTATATAACTTGAAAGGATGAGCTTATGCACATAAGTAAATTTAAGCAACATGATAAGTCTATTGAGCACCCCCGCTCTGAAACTGAAGCCATGTGGGATAGCCGCGCCGCACAATTTAGTCTGGCGCAGCAAGCAGATAACACGGGCTTCCCTGATAAAGTAACCCGCTTACTGACAGAAAAAGGCTATATAAAGGATCAGACTGTCCTGGACATTGGTGGCGGAACTGGGCGTTATGCTTTGCCCTTCGCTCAAATAGCTAAATCCGTCACCTTGACAGATCTCTCAACCGCCATGCTTCAGGAGGCGCAAAAGCTGGCCCAAAAAGCCCGGCTCAGCAATTTACGCTACCAAAAACTAGATTGGGAGCAAGTGCAGATTGAAGGTAGCTCCTGGGAAAAGTCACACGATCTGGTGTTTGCCTCAATGTGTCCTGCTTTGCGCTCTGAAGAAGGATTGATAAAGATGAGCCAGGCAGCCCGCAAGGCAGGCGTCATCAATCAGTTTATCAAAACGAGTGACTCTCTGATTGACCAGTTGAAAGCAGCCGGGAATATACTAGAACACTATGATCCCCATAATGATCGCGACATTATACAGACTTATTTCAAGCTCCTTTGGGATGCGGGTTACGAGGTGCAACTATACTATCATCACTATCAGTCAACTGAAGTCTATACCATCGCTAACGCTGCCATGCGCTATGGGGGACGTTTTGCGGCATATAACTATATCTGGAAGGGACAACAGTTCTCTTTAGCGGATATCCTGGCATTATGGGCAGTTAACGGCCAACTTGAAGTCCATAACGAGACTGTCCTGGCTACTATTATATGGGAAGTCTGATTGATTCAGCAATTAACTTTAATACATACGAATAAAAAGAGACTGCCCCAACCCTAATGGTTTAAGGCAGTCTTCAAAAATCAGGTAGTTACCCGAGTAAAAACTCAAGCTTCCTGTTGATGCTTTCTTTTTCTCCACAGCTTGATGCCTAGCAGAATACCTGCCATGCTGCCAAAGCCTAAGGCCAGCGGCCAGCTGTTGCTACTGCTTTCGCCCGTTTTAGGAACGCTGATGCCAGGAACTGTGGGGGTGGTTAATGTAGGCGAAAGCTGGTCAACCATCTCAACCTTATCTACAGAGCCATCGCGGCTGACGGTAAAAGTAATTGTTTCTGCGATAGCATAACCATAGGGGGCGGTGATTTCGCGCAGCTGGTAAGACTGGCCCGCAATCAGTTTAGCTGCAATCAGATAAGCTGTATCGCTAGAGGTCCATTCTTCAATGACGTTGCCGTCCAAATCCAAGACCTGCAGTTTAGCTCCGGGCAGTTCAAGTCCGCCCGTGACGCTAACCTTGGAAATCTGAACCTTGGTCACGTCGTCTTTCATCGTGACTTCCGTCAGGCTGCCGTCACTGTTCACCGTAAACTCAACGTCTTCGGCGTAGGCGTAACCATCCGGGGCGTTGGTCTCGCGCAGGGTATAGGTCTCACCCGCGATCAGCTGACCGGTAACCAGGTAGGGTTCGTCGGTTGACACCCAGGTCTCCACCACGTTGTTGTCCTTATCCAGGATCGTGAGGGTTGCGCCCGGGATCTCGGTCGTGCCGGTAATATCCGTCTTGCTGACACTGACCTTGGTCACGTCGTCTTTCATCGTGACTTCCGTCAGGCTGCCGTCACTGTTCACCGTAAACTCAGCGTCTTCGGCGTAGGCGTAACCATCCGGGGCGTTGGTCTCGCGCAGGGTATAGGTCTCACCCGCGATCAGCTGACCGGTAATCAGGTAGGGTTCGTCGGTTGACACCCAGGTCTCCACCACGTTGTTGTCCTTATCCAGGATCGTGAGGGTTGCCCCCGGGATCTCGGTCGTGCCGGTAATATCCGTCTTGCTGACACTGACACGAGTTGGCACCGGTGTAGGGGTAGCTGTCGGCGTCGGCGTCACGGTTGGTGTGGGCGTAACTGTTGGCGTTGGCGTAACGGTCGGCGTCGGTGTCACGGTTGGTACGGGTGTAGCCGTCGGCATTGGCGTAACGGTCGGCGTCACGGTCGGCGTCGGTGTCACGGTTGGTACAGGTGTAGCCGTCGGCGTTGGCGAGGCTGTCGGCGTCACGGTCGGAGTTGGAATGGCCACATTGGTTACGTTAAGGGTCGTTGTCTCGGTTTCTACATATATACCGGGCAACTTCTGCTGCGCTAAAGTCAGTTGCGCCTGCGTAATCGCAGAATCCGCACCGGGCAGGAGAAAATAATAGCGCGTGCTGTCCAGCAGATAGCCGTCAGGTGCTTCAGTTTCCACAAAGTAGTAAAGTTCATCTTTGCGTAGTTTTCCCTGAGAGCCTTCCTGTTCGGTATCAAAGGTGACTGAGCCATTCACACCAGTCTTGATGACGCCAACCTTGGTGCCATCGGCATTAAACACCTCATCTTTTAATGAAATTCGATAAACGGTGAATTCTGCATCGGCCAGAGTCTTAAGTGCGTCATTTTTATCGGTTTTAGTAATCGTCACACTATCAGAACTACCGGATGAACCAGACTCAGATTCTGTGACGGTATAGCTGCCAGACGTACTGCCGCTGACATCCGCTCTGCCCTCCAGTGAGATACTATTTGCTACCCCGGAAAGGGTATCCTTCACCTGACCTTTAAGCAACACACGATAGGTGATCGTCAGGGGTGTTGCGTCTGGTACCTCAAAAATCAATTTGGTCGCAGGAGCACCGCTATCACTCGTTACCGTATCAGTCTTGACTTTTGATTGCGGCAGTAAATTACCGCCATCCTGACCGTTTATCTTAATTGAACTGCTGACCAGGGTCACGCGGCTGTCCATTAAGTCATTTAAGGTTATTGTGTCACCGCTGCTGTTTAAATCACGGCCATCCGGATTGACATTGACGGTATACTCAACCTGAGCACCATCGCCCTTCTTGGCGCTTTTGTCCACAATCGTGTTTTCGATGCTGACTTCTTTTTCAGCCTCGCCTAAGTCCAGATCGCCGGCCTGTGATTCAACCTGATTATTAAAAGTATAGGTTTTTTGCTCCAGGAGATCCTGAGACGCTATCCTGGTCTTATAAGTCAGATAAGCCACCTTTTTGCCAACGTTATTGATCGTAAACTTGATCTGACCATTATCTGTCAAAACAGGTTCAATGGCTGTCATCGTGCCGCTGTAACGGCCTAATCTATATTGGGCACTGCCAGCTACATACGTCATCCCTTCCGGCAGCGTGTCCGTGATATCCAGCGGCGTATTGCCTAGATCAATGAGAGGATTATCGCCCCAATAGCCAGCGCTATTAACCCAAACAGTCCAGGTAACATACCATGTTTTATCCGCCGTATTGTATGTTGGGGTACTGGCATCCTTAAAAGTTGCTTGTACACTTCCCTGGTACTCAAAGGATTCACTATCCTTGTTTTGATAAGCTTTATCCCCGACATAGTATTTAACAGTGGCATCGAGTCAAGTCCGAAATGTTGGTGTAAATTCACTTCCGGCATGACCAATCCTCATTGACGATCTGCAGATGGTTTGCTCGCTGAGCAAGCGCCTGTCGTCTGGCTTCATCTCGTTCCTCGAAATAGCA
>JAQWFM010000097.1 GCA_028704415.1 Oscillospiraceae bacterium
TGACATAGAACGACCTGGAGAACTTAGATTTTGATATTGACAGTTTCATAATGTCCACCTCTGATAATATAATACCAGATATTACCAGAAATAACATTACAGTTTCTTGACAAAAAAATAAGCCGATCCTGGCTTATTTAGCGCATCTTCAGCTTTTTCCCTTTGGCCGGACTGTCAAACTCCCGCTTAAAGTTTTTACATAATTAAGTATAGCTACTGACCCAGCTATGGCCGATACATATCTGACGGTTTAACGTCATTTTTCAGGCCCTGGCCTGTTCTGTGCTAATCCCTGTCCTAATCTGCGCTAATCCCTGTCCCGGGACAGCAGAGAGATTGCTATAATGACTTTATGCACAGCAACAAAAACAGGAGTCCGATTAAAATGGCAAATCCGGCAAGGCGTCCCAGGCGGTTTCTCAATGATATGAAAACCTATTCCGCCAGATTGTTGCCGCTGTTTTTGCCTATATTAGTAGAGCAGTTTTTCATCACCATCATGAGTGTGGTCAATACCATGATGTCGTCACATCTGGGGCCGGAAGCCATCTCCGCCATAGGTACAGATGCCTCTATCATCAATGTGGCCAACTCCTTTTTCAGCGCGCTGGGTATTGGCGGCACCGTCGTAGTGGCCCAGTTTACCGGTCAGGATGATCACCGGAGCGCCAACAAGGCCGCGGCTATGGCCATCACCTCGGCGGCGGTTATCTCCGTCCTCGTGGCCGGCAGTCTCTTCGTGTTCCGCGTCCGGCTGATTGACAGCCTGTTTGGAGAGGCTGACCCCTTGATTTTAACCTACGCGCTGCAGTATATGGCGATTGTCGTCTTTTACTTTATCCCGGTCGCGATCAACACCATGAGTTTTGGGATCCTGCGTGGCGCGGGAGACATGAAAACCCCTATGAAGATTTCTATCTTCATGAATGTTTTGAATGTAGTGTTAGGTTATCAACTCATCTATGGCCTGCACCTTAACTGGGGCTGGCTGCAGCTGCATACGGCAGGCTTAGGGGTCCGGGGCGCCGCGATCTCCATGCTGACGGCAGAAAGCAGCGGCACTATCCTGGTGTTGATTGTCCTGTTTTTACGTAACCGCGTCATCTGCCTGCGGGATCGCAGTCTGTTCCGCTTTGACCGCCGGCTGCTGGGCCGGATTTTTGGGCTGGGCCTGCCCGCCAGTGCGGAGCAGTTGATGTTCAACGGTGGCAAAGTCATTGTGCAGGTCTTTTTAATGTCCTTTGGCACCGCTCAGATTGCGGCTAATTCTGTGGTCTCTTCCGTATCCACCCTGATCCTCATCCCCGGCAACGCCTTAGCCACCCTGGCCACCACGGTAGTCGGGCAGGCCTACGGCGCCAGACAGTACGATGACGCGCGCAGCATCCTCCGGCAGCTGAACCGGCTCAGCATGCTGCTCTTAGCCGGTACCTCTTTGCTGACGCTGTTGCTGGCGCACCCCCTGCTGGGGCTATACACTGATGATCCGGCCACGCTGGCCGTGTCCTATCCGCTGCTGATGGTCTACTTAGCCGTCACCACGGTGATCTGGCCGGCTGCCTTTGTCATCCCGGCCGGGCTGAGAGGGGCAGGCGATGTTAAGTTCACCATGATCGTCTCCATCATCAGCATGTGGTTGCTGCGGATCCTGATGAGTTATGTGTTGGGCGTTGTCCTGCATGGCGGCGTCATGGGCATCTGGGCAGCCATGTATATAGACTGGGTCGGCCGGCTGCTCTTTTTTGTCCCGCGCATGCGGGGCCGGCGCTGGCTTCATCAGCCGTCTGCCAGGATATAGCCGGTTGCCGCCACCGCCGCGCGGATCTCTGCCTCATTGGTCTGCTGCGGGTCATAGGTTACGACCGCCAGATGCTTGCGGCGGCTGGCTTTAGCTTTTTTTACCCCCTGAACCCGGCGAATAGCTGAAGCTACAGTGCTTTCACATTCTCCGCAAACCATGCCGTCAACATGCAACGTCAATTCTTCCATTTTTGCTCCTTCTTTCCGGCTTTAAACGTCCGGGGCAGCCTGCCGCTCCCCCTCCGGCCCCCCGGTTCAGGCGTTCAGTTAGCCTTGTGTAACCACATCATATACCCATCGCCGGCGTTTGAAAAGGCACAAATCATACCATCCCTAGTCCTGCTTATCTAGTAAGGGAACCTCACGTTGCAGCCAGTCATCATCCATGACATAACCGCTTCCAATTGAGGTCACCCGCTTCTCCAGCAGGTAAAATCCCATTTTTTGATAGAAGGCCAGGGCCCGCTCATTGCCGCGGTTAACGGTCAGCCACAGCCGCAAGGCGCCGCGAGCCCGGCAAAAGCTATCAATATAATTGAGGAACCTAGCCGCCAGCCCCCGGCCGCGAAAGCCCTGGCGCAGGTAAAACTTACTCAAAAAGACCCGGCCGCCCACTTCCGGCTGCAAGGCAGTGTAGCCAGCCCAGCCCTGCGGCGTAAGCAAAAGGAAATAATAATAGTCCTGCTGCCTGATCTGCCGGGTGATAGCCGGGGCGGACTGAAACTGCTCCAGCATATAATTAACCTGAGCCGTACCAATCAGCCTGGTATAGCACTCAGACCAGATTTCTGCCGCCAGGCGGGCTGTAAACTCAATCTGTTCCGGACTGAGCACCGGTATGAAGGCGGTTTTGCCCTGATCCAGCGTGGCCGCAATTTTTTGCTCGGTTTCCTGTCGGAGCAGCCGGCGCAAGGGCAGCAACTCCGGCTGTTTCTGGCAGGCTTCCAGGCCATAGGTTAAGTTAAGGTCATACTCCTCCGGCAGCCAGGTGGCAAGATCGCTTTCGTTATGCTGCAGCACTGCTTCCAGCTGATCCAGCGCCCGGGCTAACCGCGCCTCCGGTGTTTGCCGGGCCGTAAATTCTGCTAAAAGCCCGGCATAGTCTTGCCGCAGTTCCGGCGGCAAGTCCTGCAGCAGCAGCCTGACGGCCGCTTGTTCAGTCCGCTCATCAGCGGCAGATTTTTGAAAGCTGGGGATATCGCCGGTAATCGCTTCGCCCCAGTCATGGACCAGGCAGAGCCTCAAGACACGGTCACAGTCAACAGCGGCCGGCAGTTGTGGTCGCAGCATATCGGCCAGGATACAAAGGCGCCAGCAGTGCTCGGCCACACTTTCCTGCCGGCCGTTACCCAGCCAGGCGTGGCGGGTATTCTTTTTCAGCGCTTCCAGTTGATGCCAAAAGTGAATCAATTGCAGCTCATTCACAAGCTTAATCCTTTCTTCAGTGCCTGGGGCGGCAGCGGAGCGCTGCTTCAGGCGTCTGCTAAGCGCGGATTTTAGCCCGCACCGCCTCCCAATAAACACTGCCTAGCGTCCCCAGATAGCCCTTATTCCAGGGCTTGTTGCGCCCGCAAAAATGAATGATGCAGCTGTTTTGCTGGACCCACTGCAGGTTAAGCCAGGCCTCAGAATGAGGGCGCCAGGCAAAGAGGCGTTCGGTCATATTATATATATACGGATCAATCAGCTTGATCTGCCCCGCATGCAGCGCGCTGATAATGTCCTGATCCGGTAGCAGCAGGGCGGCTTTATTTTGTCTGATATAGGCAAAAATTGCTTCCCGGTCCTGTTCTTGCCGTAACTTTCGCAGGTTCATCAGCATGACGCCGGAATTAATCAAACTATCGTCCTCATCCAGGTCCAGTCGGAGCTGGTTCACCTTGCTGATCACCCGGCTCTCAATATGGGTTGCGGCGGCATAGAGCCAGTCGGTCAGATCCAGGTCGTATAAGTCGTCCAGCTGATGCAGGATGATCATATCCGGATCCAGATACAAAACCCGGTCGAGGTCTGCCGGCAAAAAATCCGGCGCAAGCAGGCGGTAGTAGATCTCTTTGGGGTAGCGTTGGCTGATCGGCGCATCGGCCAGTTTAGTATCGTCCAGCTGGATCGGGTAAAAATAATGGCCTTCACGCTCAATCTGACGGCGCAGGATGGCCAGCGCCTCCGCAGACAGGTGGCTGTGAAGCAAATAGACAGAAATCTTCCGAGCCGGGGCTTGCTCCGGATCCGGTCGATAGACCCGAAACAGGGTAAAGAGCATGATCAGCAAGGGATCAAGGTAGTGATCATCAATGGTAACCAGAATATTCATGGGTAAAGTATACCTCTAAATCCGATTTTTGCATTTAAGGGGCTTGACGGCCGCGGCCGTTGTCGGTATAACATATAAGCGCTGTCATCAGGGGGAATTCCCGAGCGGCCAAAGGGGGCAGACTGTAAATCTGTTGTCTCAGACTTCGGTGGTTCGAATCCACCTTCCCCCACCAAAAAAGCCCCGCAACAAAGCAAGCTGCGGGGCTTTTTCATGTTCAGGCTTCAATAGCTGTAGCGGCGCAGATTCTGCAGGCTGGCGCTTAAGGCCGGCCGGACCTCCTCCAGGCCCTCAAATTCTACACAAACGTAGCCATCATAGCCGTTGCGGCGTAAAATACCCAGGCACTGGGCCACCGGCACCACGCCGTGTCCAATAATGGTGCCGCGCAGATAGTTGCCGGCCCGGGTACGGAAAAAGTCTTCGCCCGGATCCGGCCCGCTGCCGTCCTTATACAAAAAGTCCTTGGCATGGACATACCCCGCATAGGGTGC
Organism: Oscillospiraceae bacterium; assembly: GCA_028704415.1. Classification (GTDB taxonomy): domain Bacteria; phylum Bacillota; class Clostridia; order Saccharofermentanales; family Fastidiosipilaceae; genus JAAVLZ01. The sequence goes on from JAQWFM010000097.1 coordinate 4,609, forward strand.
AATCCGGGCCACCGCCAGAGCCGGATTTTCGTCCGCGCACATAAAGTTGCCCATGTCACACAGCAGAGAAAAATTAGGATGATCTACCGTGGTCACCAGTTTTTCCACCCGCCGGCTCTCCTGACAAAAATAGCCGTGATTTTCCACCATGGTCTTAATCCCCAGCGACTCAGCGTAATCAGTCACCTCCCGGCAGGCATCCGCCAGGACCGGCAGTGCCTGATCAAAACCGCGCATCCCCCGCTGACCGGCAGGATAGCCCTGGGTAGCGTCATGTCGTATGCTCTGGGCGCCCATGCGGGCGGCTATGTCCAGTTCTTTACAGACCCGGCGGATTTCGGCCGCTGTATCACCCTGACTGCCGGTGATAAAGTCGGCGGCAAAGGTATAATTGGATACCGCCAGGCCTTTAGCCCGGCAGTGCCTGCCCAGTTTTTCCGCATAGTCACCCCGGTTTTCTCCGGCGGGCGCCAGGACATCCACAAACTCGACTGCGTCATTACTACTGATAATTTATTAGTGGAAGGGTCGAAAGAGAAATCATGGCCGGGAGAAGTCCCAAGCGTTGATGCTCCGTCGGACGGAGTTAAATCAACGGGAATAACAATTCTTTGTTCTCCGCCGCCT
>JAQWFM010000049.1 GCA_028704415.1 Oscillospiraceae bacterium
CCAATAGACCGTTCAAACATCTCCACAAAGTTAAATACCGGCTCCATTTTGATCCCTCCATTTTTACTTTTTCCTTTGATCAGAATTATAGCCTTTTTCCCTTTTTCACGGTTTTAGATAAAGAACCTCAGATGATGATTGCTCATAACCGTGTAATCCCGCGTCCGTTCCACACGAAAAACCGCCATTTGTATCACTCCCTTCTGTACGGACGATTCAGTCCGCAATCGTGAATTTCAGCGTCAGCTCATGTGACACATTCGTTGCCTTTGCCCATGCCAGACCGAATTTGGCGGTAAGTGCCAGATTCCCCGACGCTCCGTTTGCGCCGAGTGTCCCCAACGGCACTTCCGACGCGAGATCGTCCGTATAAACGGGCGTCGTTCTGTCAACCGCCGTCCAGCCGGAACCCGCTTTGCCGATGCTCACGCCAAGCGCGATTCCGTTTCCGGTCTGCGCCGCCGTCAGACTGTTCCAGTCTGAGAAAGCCGTGGGGGCGGCGTCACCGATGCCGGAAGTCGCTTTCAGGCCCGCGACGGAAACCTTAACGGGAAAAGTGGAATGGTTGGTGATTGGAATATCCGGTGCGGTGAACGGCGTACTGCTGTTCGGGTCGATGGAATAGCCGATACTGACCGGATGCGTCACGGAGACGAGTTCATCCGTATGGTAGTGGGTGACAGCCGAAATGTTACCGGCATTGTCCACGGCGGCAATATGAATGTAAAAGCCGCTGCCGGACGGGCGGGAAAAAATATAGCTGTCCGATGTGGTTGTAATGCTCCCGTCAGGGACGGTATCGGGGCTGTTGTCCACCACGATGGAATAGCCCTTCATACCGGTTTTTAGGGATGTCGATATAACCGGAGAATCATATTTCACGCCGTCGTTCTGGCCGGTAGCCTCCACATAGTATTGATAGCCGGTGGCGTTGTCCTGCGAGGAATAATTGACGGTATACCGCGTCCGGCCGGAATTGTGCGTAACGCCGGAAATAGCCGGTTTGTCCGGCGCGTCCAAGTCCTGTCCCTTATGATCGTTCCAGCTTGTGTCGGTCGTGATCTGAGCAAGGTAAAACAGGGTATTAGCGGTAACGCGCTGCTCGTCCGGCGTTGCCTCACCATTAGAGTGACCGGTCTGGATTAGGGCGCAGTTGCTCCATGTTGTCAGATAAAAATTATTGGTGCCTTTGCCGGTTGAATCGCTTTGCGGCACACCGCCGCAATATGGATAGGGCGGCTGGTATGCCATCCAAATGTCCCCAAGTGCAATCTGCGAATTGGAGTGGGACGTCGGGACGGTCAGTGCCGTACCTATGCCGCCTATATTCCAAGGGTAGTTGGTCAGCAGTCCCTTTTTCGTAACGGAAATCTCCGAGCCGCCTAACGGTGTATAGCGGTTGATCGTTTCAATGTTTACATAATGGGCGAGTTTGAAAAAATTCGGATTGGCAATGGCGTCGTTGGAAACAAGCGTATCGTGTCCGAAGCAAACGCCCCTTCCGGTTCTAATAAACGCATCCGTATCGGATTCCGCCGCTGCCGATAAGTCTTGCAGGTTGTTGTTATCCCACGCCCCGAAGTACAGCACATCGTATTTGAAATTGCCGTCCGCGTTTTTCAAGTAAGCGTCGGGATTGGCGTTGAAATCCGAGATCGAAACGGTATCCACGGAAATGAGGCCCTTGCCGTAGCCTTTGGAATCATACCCGTTCGGCGTTTCCATCCACATTTTAAGGGATGCCGACTTCGGCAGGGTGTAGCTCTTTCCCTGCCACGTCGTAAAGGAAACGGTCGGCGTGACTATGGGGTAGATGTTCAGAACCTTCGCGTGATCTTTGGCAGGGATGCTCTGGAAAGTCGATTCATGCGCGGATTTGGAATAGAGCATGTAGCTGTACGGCTGGCTTTTGTCGCTGTTCGTCCAGTTCAGCGCCACATAGTTCCCGGACGGATTCGGCGTCGCGGTCAGCGTCAGCACCGAAGCGGCGGATGCCGCGAACGCGGGCGAAACGCCAGACAGTAGAATTCCGGCGGCAAGCAGAGGGACGAGAAAAAGCCGCCTGAATGATTGTCTCAAATAGAAACCCTCCTTTCGGCGTGGAAGGTTGGCCGGGAAAATCCCGGCCAATTCCCGCACTCATGTCTTTATGCAAGCTGGAACTGGAAAACAAGCTGATGGTTGGCCGTGTACGCTCCGTCGAACGCGAGGCCATAGTCAGCCGTGAGGGACAACGCGCCGGAAACGCTCGGATTCAGCGTCCCGACCTGCAACGGCGAATCGTTCACCGCCCAATGGGTGGAAGTGCTGTACCCGCTGTTCCAGCCGGAATTGCCTTTTGCCGCAATGCCGAGCGCAATGTACTTTTTGGAATCCGCGAGGTTGAGAGAACGCCACGCTTTCGCGGACGGATCGACGTCGGTGAAGGTAAGCGTTCCGCCCGAAGCGGCTTTCATGGATTCCACTGTGGTGATCACCGCGACTTTGGTGTTGTTGGTCACTTTGATGTCGGGCGCGGTAAAGGTTTCGGCGTCCGGGCTGATGGCATAGGCCACGTTGATCGGGTGTGTGACAGAGATGGTCAACGGCGAGATGGAACCGTTGATCGTCACGTTTCCCGTGACGCTGCCCGTACCGGTGTCGGTTTTGTCGGCGGCGAACGCTGGGACTGCCGCCGTCACGCCGAGTACGGCAAAGGTGACGATGCCCGCGAGGATCTTTCTGAGTTTGCTTTTCATTGAGAAGCCTCCTTATGAATTTTTATATCAACCGGACCGTCCGGCTGATTACGAAACGGAAAGATGGATTTTGTAGTCGGCCATTCCGAGGTAAGCCTTGGTATCCTTGCTGTAATACCGGATTGTCGCCGTCACGCTGTAATCACCGTGTGAAATCTGCCGGGAAAGGGTGAGGCCGTCGATGTGCTGCCCCGGATAGATCGGCGCGGATTTTGCCACTACTTCACCGTTCAGCACAATTTCACACTGCATAATGACGGTGTTGGAGGACGGGTTTTCCACTTCCCATATGCCTGTGCTACCCTTTGCTCCGCTGGAAAAAGAAGCCTGCGCGCTTACCTTGTCGGTGACGGTGACTTCCTGCTTTTGAAGCCGGGACAGGATTTCCTGCCGTGACGGGGTGCTGCCGCTTCCGGGTTCCGCGCTCCCGGTATCGTCCAGAGACGGAACGGACGATGAGGGAACGGAACTGGACGGCGGCGGGTTCGGGCAGGGGTGCTGATTTCCGCAGCTCCGCAGCAAAAGCAGCAGGAGAAGCAGTAACAGCAGAAGAATCGCAAGGATATACGGCCATTTGCGCTTTCGCTTTTCATCCTCCTTTTTACCTTCGCTTTTGTTGATTTTTTCAGTTGTCATGCGGTTTCCTCCTTTATCAAGACATGAAAAAAGGCGCTCCTTTCGGAACGCCTGAAACGACGGTTATTACCTTTCCTGATCCCGCTGCCGCTTTTTTTGCCATCCATCAAGCAACCGGATAATGACCTGCTCCATCTGCTGCGGGGTATACGATTTTGGAAAATATTTTTGGAGCTTATCAGCCTTAATAGTCAAGTCGTTTTTCTCCGGTTTCTTTTCCTCCGACATGATCGCCATCATACTGTCCTCATTCAAATGCCCATCCGCGCTGAATTTTTTCAGCCGCTGGGCCTGTGAGAGAGAAGGGGTGACCTGTTCGCTTTCGATGGTGTCCAGCAAAAGCGTCTGTTCCTCCGGTTTGAGGTACGACAGCTCCACGGCAGGGGTCATGGCGATTTTTTTATCGTCCACCATCTGCTGAAGCTGCGGCGTCAGCTCATTCAGCCGGATAAAACGCTGCACCTGCCTGCCACTTTCGCCAGCTTCTTTCCCCACAAGTTCAGCACTTTCTAAACCTTCCAACTTCCCGACAACTTGTCGGGAAGTTAAATCCGTCCGTGCACCTTGCCGCTTAATGGCTTCCAGCTTCATTTTGTACGCCTTGGCCCGTTCACTCGGCAGGATATTTTCACGCTGGATGTTGCTGTCAACCATGATAATGGTCGCGGCGTCATCGTCCAGGTCACGGATGATAACCGGCATGGTGGAAAGCCCCGCCAATTCGCAGGCGTGTTTGCGCCGATGGCCGGAAATAAGCTCATAACCGCCGTCCGCTCGGGGACGGACAATGACGGGAACCAACACGCCGTATTCCTTAATGCTCTCCACAGTTTCTTTCATGGCATCATCGTCCCGCACCTGAAACGGATGGTCGGGGAACGGGTGCAGCTCCGAAAGCGGCATATCCGTGACCTTTTCCAGCTTTTCATCCTCGCGGGTTTCCTCCGTGGAGAAAATATCATCGTAGCTGTTCAGACTTATGTTTTTGGCGCTGCTTTTCAATTTTTAGCACCTCCTTCGTCAGTTCCCGGTACGCTTCGGCAACCTTGCCTTTCGGGTCATGCACGAAAATACTCCGGCCCTCCGCGCTGGTCTCGGCGGCACGGACGGAATGGGGAATCTCCACGTCAAATATTTTCAGCTTTGAGCCGTAGGTGTCCCGCAGCAGGGCGCTGATTTCTTTGGAATAATTGGTCCGACTGTCCACCATCGTCAGCAGAATGCCGTCGATTTTGAGTTTCGGATTGATCTGCCGCCGCACCTTATTGATCGTCTGCAAAAGCTGTTCGAGGCCCTTCGCCGGAAGATACTGCGCCTGAACGGGAATGAGTACGCTGTCGGCAGCGGCCAGCGCGTTGACGGTCAGCATCCCCAGCGAGGGCATACAGTCCAACAGCACGTAGTCGTATTGACGTTTTACGCCGTCCAGATATTGCTTCAGAATTTTTTCACGGCTCATGGCGTTGACGAGCGATACCTCCATGCCGGAAAGCTCGATGTTGGCGGGCATCAGGTCAACGCCTTCGTCATGATGCAAAAGGCCCTCACCGGGGACGATGGTTTCCTCGTTCAGCACCTTACCCATGATCGTCGCCAGCGTCACGGGCAGTTGGTCAGGCTGGGGATTGCCCAAACTGATGGTCAGGGAACCCTGCGGGTCGCTGTCCACCAAAAGCACCTTTTTCCCTTCCTGCGCCAGCCCGATGCCGAGATTGGCACAAGTTGTGGTCTTGCCGACGCCGCCCTTTTGATTGGCAACGGCAATTACATTGGTCATGTGATTTTTTCACCTCCCGCTGAAATAGAAAAAGGACGTTCCTTTTTACGGAACGCCCTTAAAATATGATGAACTTATTCGATTTTTGGGGGTAAATACTGCTTCTTAATTGCCCGTAAGCCCTTGGTATTACTGACTTCTTTGAATAAATGCCGTAAGAACACTCGCACCATGGCGAGTGTTCTGGCAGCATTTGAAAGTGCTGAGGGAATACTCGCTTTTTATATTCGCTTTCTTGTTTATACAAATGGCCTTGCAGGCTGTTGACCATATAAAACCATCTTTATATAAGCACAAGGAATTGTCACCAGACTCGTCAATGCCAGCCGCCAGTTGCTGGTCAGTAAAATAAAGCCCCCGCCTATAAAGGTAATGATATTAAAAATAAAAGCAGGGATCACATGGGCCAGCAGGACCTCCGCGCCCAGCGCGTCGCTGACCACCCGCCCGGTGACGCGCCATCTGGTAAGCCGCTTGCCCAAGGCATGGCCGGGCGTGCTTATGCCGGTACCGTCCCGCTCCCATATGGCGATGAAAATGTTAAGCCACTGCCGTTTCTGCGAGAATCGCGTCGGTGATATTATTCGTTGCGGCTTCGCCGCGTGCCACCAACGCGATATGGAGAACGCCCTTAAAAACAACTCTGAAATATTCGGTTTTTAGGGTAAACCCTGCCGATTGATTGCCCCAAGCCCTTGATTTTACTGACTTTTTACAATAAATACAGTAGTACCACTCACGCCAAAATCATCAGGCTATAATGGGTATCGGCAGGTGTCCGTTTAGTCTGATTTTTATGACTAGCGGCCATCACATCGTTGCTGAAAGGCCTGACCCATGCTTAATCTGATTCATATAAGCGATTATCAAAACCCCCAGCTGGATTTATTTGCTAGGCTGACTGAAGCCCAGCTGAGAGCAGGTTATGAGCAAAAACAGGGGATTTTTATTGCGGAAAGTCCTAATGTGGTCAGGTTGGCCCTGACGGCAGGTTATGAGCCCCTGGCGCTGCTTATTGAACAATCCAAACTTGCGACCTTAGCCACCTTATTGCAGCTGCTGCCAGCCGGCCTGCCGGTCTATACCGCCAGCCGGGATATCCTCCAGGGTCTGACTGGCTATGCACTGACCCGCGGGGTGCTGGCAGCTTTTAAAAGAAAAACTCTTCCGCAGGCAGAGACTATCTGTCAGTCGGCCGGGCGGATTGCGGTGCTGGAAAACATCACCGATGCTGCTAATGTTGGCGCTATTATTCGCTCCGCCGCAGGCTTAGCCGTGGATGCGGTGCTGCTCACGCCTTCTTGCTGTGATCCACTTTGCCGACGCGCGGTCAGGGTCAGCATGGGCACGGTATTTCAACTGCCCTGGGCCAGGATAGGCAGCAGTGCTGCGGACTGGCCGACTGAAGGCCTTAGCCGGCTCCGGCAAATGGGGTTTACCACTCTGGCTATGGCGTTGCGGCCAAACGGAATAAGTCTGGAGCAGCCGGAACTAAGCCGGATCAAGAGGCTGGCGATTGTGTTGGGGACAGAAGGCAGCGGCTTAGCCCGGCAGACCATTGCGAACTGTGATTATTCCGTCAGGATTCCCATGAGTCATGGCGTGGATTCACTTAATGTAGCCGCCGCCAGCGCGGTCGCGTTCTGGCAGTTAAGACAGACCACTGAGTCAGCGCCGCCGGCGGACGCAGCTGGGGGTACGGATTTTACTGAGGGTACTTATGCTGGCGCTTAAGGCAATCAAGCAAACTCAGATCCCGGCTGCGGTGCGGTTGATTGTTTCCCGCTTGCGGGAACAAGGCTGGGAGACCTGTTTAGTGGGCGGCTGCGTCCGGGATCTCCTGCTGGGCAAAACGCCGGCGGACTGGGATCTGGCTACCGCGGCTTTGCCAGACCAGGTCAGAGCGGCTTTCCCGCAGGTGCCGCTGTTAGAGCAGGGCTTAAAACACGGTACCCTGGGCCTGGTGCTGGAACGGCAGGTTTATGAGATAACCTCCTTTCGCCAGGAGGAAACATACCTGGATCACCGCCATCCGGATCAAGTGTTATTTACGACTGATCTCAACCGGGATCTGGCACGCCGGGATTTTACTGTGAACGCGATGGCCTGGTGGGAAGACGGCGGTCTCAGAGACCCCTTTGGCGGGCAGGCAGACTTAAGGCAGGGGCTGCTGCGCTGCGTAGGCCTGCCTGACCGGCGCTTTAACGAAGACGCGCTGCGTATGATGAGGGCGCTGCGTTTTATGGCGGTGCTGGGCTTTTCCCTGCACCCGGACACGGCCCGGGCTTTGCGGCAGCATAGTCCTGAGCTGACTTTGGTAGCCGTGGAACGGCTGCGGGCGGAGCTGGATCGGCTGTTGACCGGAGCCAGTCTGCTGCCGGTTCTGCTGGACTGGAAGGAAACGCTGGCCGTGATCCTGCCGGAAATTCGTCCCTTATTTGGCCTGAAACAGCCGTTACCCTGGCATATATATGATGCCTGGGAGCATAGCGCCCGGGCTGCCGCGGAGATTGCCCCGCAGTTAAGGCTCAGGCTGGCGGCTTTATGCCATGATCTGGGGAAGGCTGAGACTGCCAGCGTCAAGGATGGGACCATCCATTTTTACGGGCACGCTGCCGTTAGCCGGAGCTTGTGTGAGGGACTGATGCTGCGTCTGAAGTATGCTAAGGCGTTAAGAGCAACGGTCACCCATCTGGTGGCCCGTCACGATGTGGAGATTCCGCTTAAGCCTGCAGCTGTGCGACGGCGGTTGCAGGAGTTTGGCCAGGCAGGCCTGCAGGACTTATTGGCGCTGAAACGGGCGGATATTATGGCCCAGAATCCGGCCTTAAGACCCCGACGTTTAGCCAGCCTGCAGCAGGTAGAGCTGCTGCTGCAGGCCGAAGTGGCTCGCGGCAGCTGTTTTTCGCTCAGTGATTTAGCTGTAAATGGCCGGGATTTGCTGGCAATCGGCCTGCGGGGGCCCGCTGTGGGACAAGGCCTGCGGCTGTTGCTGGAACAAGTGGTTGAGGGCCGTTTGCCTAATGACCGGCCCACCTTATTACAGGCGGCCCGAAATTTGCGACCATAGCCGCGGTGCCAGGCTTTTGCTATAATAATATCCGTTTATCCTTAAGGGATAGAAAGGATTTATATGCCAGATCAGGATACAAGTAAGGATATAGGGCAGCTGTATGCTGCCTGGGGCCTCAGCCCGGAGACGGTTCAGCAGGTTCAGCAGGCGGAAGCAAGGCTTAATCAGCGGGGGCGGCTCCGTGCGGTTGATCAGCTTCGCGCCTATAATCAGCTCAAGGTGCTGCGCGCGTTTCAGCATGCGGGAATTGCGGAAGCTTACTTTGGCGGCTCCACCGGCTACGGCTATGGGGATGAAGGCCGCACCCGGCTAGAGCAGGCTTTGGCAGAGATTATGGGGGCGGAGGCGGCTTTACTGCGACTTCAGATCAGTACCGGCACCCAGGCTATCTCGATGTGCTTTTTTGGCATTCTCCGGCCCGGAGATGAACTGGTCAGTGCCACGGGGGACGTCTACGACAGCCTGAGAACCAGCATTGGTCACGCTCAGGCGCAGGATGAAGGATCCCTGCGGGATTTTGGCATCAAGTTTAAAAAGGTAGCCTTGCGTCCGGACGGCAGCCCGGATTTAGCAGCGCTGACCAGGGCCATCGGCCCTCAGACTAAAATGGTGTTGATCCAGCGCTCCCGCGGGTATGCCAGCCGCCCGGCGCTGGGAGAAGCTGAGTTCAGAGCGATCTGCCAGACCGTACAGGCCGCCAGGCAAAAGCTGGTCGGGACGCGGGCCGGGGATCTGGTTATTATGGCAGATAACTGCTACGGGGAATTTACGGCGCGGACTGAACCTTGTCAGTGGGGCGCGGATCTGGTAGCCGGCTCACTGATTAAGAATCCCGGCGGCGGTTTAGCCCCAACCGGCGGCTACGTAGCCGGCCGGGAGCGGCTGGTAGACCTGGCTGCCGCCAGACTCAGCGCTCCTGGCTTAAACCGTGAAGTCGGACCAACCCTGGGGTTCACCCGCCAGTTAACCCAGGGCCTGTACATGAGCCCGCATGTGGTGGGCGAAAGCCTAAAAGGCATGATCCTGGCGGCAGAGGTGCTGCAGGAAGCAGGCTTTGAGACCTCGCCCGGACCAGATGACGCCCGTGGCGATATCATCCAAACGGTCACCTTTGGTCAGCCTGAGCCGATGTGCGCTTTTTGTGAAGCCGTGCAGGCAGCCAGTCCGGTAGACAGCTTTGTGACCCCGGTTCCCGGGCCTATGCCCGGTTATGAGCATGATGTTATAATGGCTGCAGGCGCGTTTGTATCTGGCTCTTCCGTAGAGTTAAGCGCAGACGGTCCGCTGTGTCCGCCCTATACTGCATATATGCAGGGCGGTCTGGTTTATGATCAGGTTAAGCTGGCCCTCATGATAGCGGTAGAGCGTTTTAAAAATAAACGGCAGCACCTGCCGGAGTAGTCGTTGTAAGTAACTGAGGGGCGGGGCTGGCCCTTCCAGGCGCAATTCGGCAGCGGAGCTAGGTATGGATAAACACAAGGAAACAGAATACAGACGTCAGGCCAAGGCCAGGATCGCAGCTTATAAGCAGGCCCAAAAAGCCGCTCCCCGGCGCTCCGGGGCGGTGCCGGCTAAGGCTGTACCCCGTAAACGTCAACCGGCTCCGGCAGCGCCCGGCACGGTAAAGCCCGGTGTCCGCCGCGCCGGGCCCGGGTCCCAGCCGCCTGCGGCCGCAACCGCGGCCGGGGTAAAGCCGTCTGCCGCCTGGCGCCAGCTGAAAAGAAAACAGGACCGGGCGCGCACGCTGTCGCTGGCCTTGCTTTTGCTAATTGTTCTGGTGGTGGTCCTGGCCTTAATTAAGCTATGGCTGACTTCTTCGCCGGATGACAGCAGTTTGCAATTTGTCTATGAAGGCACATTGCAGGAGGCTTATGATACCAAAGCCCTGATTATAAGGGATGAATCTCTGCAGACCGCGCAGACTTCAGGTACGCTCAGGACGCTGGTGCCGGAGGGCTATCATACGGCGGTTGGTGAGGAGCTGGCTATGGTCATCAGCCCGGATCATGAGGATCTGCTCAGCGAACTGGATGCCTATGACCAGGAGATTTCTGATTTACAGCTGCAGCTAATTGCCGATCATAAAGTGGAAGGCGCGGACAGTATTTTTGAGCAGACTGACAGTCAGCTGGAAGGACAGATGGCAGATTTACGCCAGCAGCTTGCTACCGGCGATATGACAAATCTGGCCTCTTTAGCTAATTCTGTTCAAGCCATCATGACGCAGCGCAACAGCCAACTGGCTTATGTGGATTTTAACAGCGCTTCTTTAGATGCGCTGGAAAAAGAGCGAACTCAGGTTGAACGAGCCTTAGCCAGTGGTTCGCAGACTCTGACGGCCAGTGACAGCGGTCTGATATCCTTCCACTCTGACGGCCTTGAGTCAGTCTTAACGCCTGAGGCGCTAAGCAGTCTGACACCTGAGTTGCTCAGCCAGTATCTGACCGAGGCTGCGGAAATTGCACCGCTTGCTACGGCGGTCAGCAGTGGCCAGCCGGTTATGCGGCAGATTGTTGGCGTGACCCAGTATTTTGCCTTTTTTGTGAAAGATCTGGAGGCGTCGTACTTCAGTGACCTCAGCAGCTTTAGTCTGGCGTTAACCAATGAAAACGCCACGGTGACTGACTGCAGTATTGTCAGTGTGACAGACAGCACGGAAGGCGCCTTTGTCATCTGCTCCAGTGATCGGGAGGTAGGCCGGCTGTTAGATCAGCGTGTCGTGTCGGTGCGGCTGGTCGCCCGCGAAATCAGCGGCCTGGAAGTCCCGCTGGAGGCTTTGCTCAACACGGACACGGCTTATCAGACAGCTGACTTGTTTGTGGTGCGCAGCGGCTTTGTCCATCGCATAAAAGTGAATATTCTGGCCCATGATGACAGTAAGGCTATTGTGGAGGCGGTTGATGAAAGTGATGGTCTGAGTCAGGGATCAATCATATCCCTGGATCCTCAAAATCTGACCGATGGCCAGTCCATTGATCAAAATCAATAAGGAAAGAAGGCATTGCAATTGACGGATATTTTGCAAGACGCAGCGGCGGAGGGCTTATCCCGGGCCGATAGGTTGCAGCAGCAGCCGGCGTTTCAGGCGCGGCAGGCGCAGATCAGGGCAAATTTAAGCCAGGTTCAACACCAGCTGGCCCAGGCTTGCGAACAGGCTCAGCGCCGGCCGGAGGAAGTAAGGCTGCTGGCGGTGACGAAGTGTCATCCGTATGAGGATGCATTGGCGGCGTTTTGGGCCGGCGTTCACAGCGCGGGGGAAAACCGGGTGCAGGAGTTGCTGCAAAAGCAACGGGACTGCCAGCCCTATCTGGAGCAGGCAGACTGGCAATTAATCGGAACCCTGCAAAAAAATAAAGTCCGGCAGATCGTGGGCAAGGTTTCGCTGATTCAGTCGGTGGATCATCTGGAACTGATACACAGCCTGGACCAGGCTGCCGGACGGCAGGGACTCAGACAGGACATCCTGCTGCAGTTTAATTATTCAGGTGAGGCCACCAAGCATGGCTTTGAGGCTGAAGCGGCGGAACAGGCGCTGGCAACCTGCCAGGCCTGTCACTATTTAAAGGTAAGGGGCATGATGACCATGGCCCGGCCAGGCTTAACCGATGCGGAGGCAGAAGCCTTTTTCAGCGACTTCGCGGCCTTTTACAGGCGACTCAGAGAGACCGACCGGCTGATGCCGGATCCGGCGGCGTTTGACATCCTGTCCATGGGGATGAGCGAGGATTATCAGGCGGCAATTCGTGCCGGTTCTACTATGGTCAGGATTGGTTCTGCCATTTTTGGCCCCAGAATGCAGCCTTAGCTTTACATTGTCATTACATTGCGGTTAAGTTGCGCCGATACTGCTTGCCAGGCCCGGGAGCGATTTTTATAATCAAAAGACACCTTTAGCGTAAACGCCTGCGCCCTGCTCTGAAGATGCCGCAGCTTTTGGAGGAAAAATAATGCCTGACTTTTTAAATAAACTTTTTAATAAATTTTCATCATATGACGATGACGATTATGATGATGATTATGAAGAAAACAATCAGCCGGAAGCCGAAGCCCAGGAGCCGGTGATGGAGACTGTAGCCGGCAATGTGGACCATAACCGCAGAAGCCAGCCTAAAGTCGTCAATTTCAAGCAAATCAGCGGCCAGCAGGTTATTATTGTCAAACCGCAGGATATGCAGGCGGCTCAGGAGATCAGTAATCATCTGCGCGCCGGACGCACCGTTATCTGCAATTTTGAACAGGTTGAGCAGCGGATTGCTCAGCGCATAGTTGATTTTGTGACCGGCTCCGCTTACGCGCTGGACGGGGAAATCACCCCCATATCAAACCGGATATTTGTTATTGTGCCGCGCCTGGTCACTCTGCTTAAAGATGATGAACATCAGGATGAGAGCATGGAGTACCTGAAGCAAGCGGCCTATCAGCGCTGACCTGCGACGGCAGGAGCAGCGCATGAAGCTGGTGATTGGCCTTGATATCGGCGGCAGTACAACTAAGATTGTAGGCCTGGCTGGTCACGCTATTGTAGGCCAGCTGCTGGTTAAGTCTGATAATCAAATTGCCTCGGCCTACGGCGCGTTAGGCATGTTTTTAAATCGCTATCACTTAAAACTGCAGGATGTCGGACGCCTGGTCTTAACCGGGGTCGGGCAGACTTATTTGGATCAGGCTATCCTGGAACTGCCTACTTTTAAGGTCGATGAGATGACCGCGGTAGGTCAGGGCGGCCTGTTTTTGTCTTCCCTGCCGGAAGCTGTGGTGGTCAGTATGGGAACCGGTACCGCGCTGGTTCATGCCGGGCCGCAATCGGTCTGCCGGGTCATTGGCTCAGGGGTAGGCGGCGGCACGTTGCTGGGACTCAGCCGGGCTATGCTGGGCACAAGGGATTTTGATAAATTTGAACAGCTGGCCGCTATGGGGGATACCGGCAAAGTGGATCTGACGGTAGGGGACATAGCCGCCCACGACATTGCCAACCTGCACCAGGATGCAACTGCGTCTAACTTTGGCAATTTGATTGATGCCGCCAGCCCTGAGGATACAGCCGCCGGAATAGCAAACCTGGTTTTTCAGACAATTGGTACCATTGCGGCGCTGACTTGCTGGAAGGAGCGGCTGAAGTGCGCGGTATTTACCGGCAATCTGACTCTGTCTGCGGCCGGCCGACAGGTCCTTAAAGCGGTAGGGGATCTCTATCAGGTGCAATTTCTGATCCCTGAACTGGCTGAATTTGCTACCGCCATTGGCGCAGCCTTGACGGATGAGCGTCAATTACTGCAAGCCTGAGCCACTTGTGTGCTATACTGCCTCATAGCATGCTGAAAGAGAGGCTGTGACGATGCCTAAGCTTCCTGCAGCCCCGGCTGCAAAAATAAATCCGCTCTGGTCGGTCGTATCATTCTTTTGGGGTCTATGTGTGGTGGTGTTTATTGTAACCAGCAGCGTAGATTTTTTCTGTTTTTTTCGCCCGTTTTACCGTTATGTATATCAACGCCTGAATACGGCTGCGGTAGTTGGGCTCAGCGAGGCTGATCTGACCCGGGGGACGGATGTCTTGCTGGATTATCTAAAGGACCGTACGGAAAGCCTGGATCTGGAGGTGACGGATTTACAAACCGGACAGCCGGATCAGATGTTTGATGAACGCGAAAAGGCGCATATGGTTGATGTAAAGGCACTGTATCAACAGATGCTGGTGGTAAAGCGCCTGACCGGCATTGTGGCCCTGCTCTGGATTTTATTGTTGCTTTGGCGCCGGCGAGAACCGGCACTGAGCTTATTAAAAAAAGGCTATCTACGTGGCCTGGCGGTTGCCGGCATCGGATTGACGATCCTGCTGGGTTTAGCCGTCTGGGACTTTGACCGTTTTTGGACCGCATTCCATAAGCTGTTTTTTCACAATGACCTTTGGCTGCTGGATCCGGCCACGGAGCGTATGATTAATATGGTGCCTTCTTATTTTTTTAACCGTTTGGTGATCATGATCGTCACGGCGGCTCTGGCGGCGGTAGGGCTGACCGCGCTGCTGTTGATTTTGCTGAATAAGTGGCAGGCCTCAAGGCACCTGCCCCCCAAAGGAGTATGATTTTGCTGGATTTTTTACCTGAAGCCGCGATTTTTGATTTGGACGGGACCTTGCTGAATACGCTGGAAGATCTGGCCGGGTCAGTTAACTATGCTTTAGCAGCAACTGGTTTACAGGCCTTGCCCGTGGACTATGTCCGCCTGATGGTGGGGCAGGGTATCAGCCGGCTGCTGCACCGCGCGTATGTATTTACCGCTGCCTGCCCTGAATCCGCCGGTCAGGTACCGCTGACGCCGGACACACTTACCAAACTGGATCTGACCGCTGCTGATCAGCCGGCGGAAGCCCGGCTGGCGCAGAAATTTTACCGTTATTATGGTGAGCACTGCCTGGATCAGACCCGGCCCTATGCGGGGGTGGAGCAGGCGCTGGACGCCTGGCGTAAACAGGGTGTGCAGCTGGCGGTCCTGTCTAACAAAGAGGACCGTTTAGCCTGCCGGATCATCCATCACTATTTTGGCCGTCAGCTCTTTGCGCAGGTCAGCGGGCTGAAGGCGGGCTGGCCGGCTAAGCCTGACCCGGCCTCGGCCCGGGATATCCTGAGGCGATTAAGGGCGAAGCCTGCGGCCAGCTTGTTTATCGGCGATTCAGCCACGGACATCCAGACTGCGCGGCAGGCGGGCTGCTATCCGGTCGGCGTTGGCTGGGGCTTCCGGTCAGCCCGGGAACTGCGGCAGGCAGGCGCTGCAGTTTTGCTGCAGCAGCCAGAGGAACTGACGGCTTTACTTCCCTTAACGCCAAGTCCCGGGGTTTTGCCTTCGCGGGAGGCTGGTAAGACGACATGAATCGTGCAACCTCACCGCTGCCGCGTCCTGAGGGCGGCCATAAACCAAAAGACCGGACCATCAGCGCCAACCGCCGGCAAATCCGCCGGCTGGGGCTTTCCTTTGTTCCGGGCTTAGTGTGGTTTGGCTTGTTAGTCTGGGGCTACCGGATCTTGTCCCGGCACAGTGACTGGGCGGAGGCTTACAGCCGTTATGTGCGGCCCTGGCTGATCCGCCCGCTGGTTTGGCTAAATGGTCTGCTGCCATTTTCCTTAACTGAAGTACTCTTGCTGCCGCTAGCGCTCCTCTTGCTTATTATTTTGCTGCGTCTGGTATTCAGTTGGCTGGCGCCGGCGGGGTGGCGCGTCCTGCGGGCCTTGCGCAGCCTGCGGGTACTGTACATCCTGTTTCTGATTGCCGTGAGTCTTTACCTGCTCTTTCACGGCTATAATTTTTTGCGGCAGCCCTTGAGTGAGAGTCTGGACCTGCCCGTTCAGGCTCAGAGCAGCCAGACTTTATATGAGACCTGTGTGCTGCTGAAACAGCACGCCGCGGCGCTGCGGGAGCAGCTGCCGGAGGATCAGGACGGGGTGTTTACGTTAACGGCTTCAGAGACGCAGGCCCAGCTGTTTAAGCGCGCCAATCTGGGTTATGAGGCGGCCGCTCAGGAGCTCAGTTTACTGGACGGACCGACGGTCATGGCCAAGGGTGTGTGGCTGTCGCACTGGTGGTCATATACCGGTACGACCGGCATGTTTATGCCGTTGCTGGCTGAAGCTAATGTGAACACGGATATACAACCGGATGAAGAGCTGTTTACGATCCTGCATGAAATAGCCCATGTACAGGGTATAGCCAGAGAAGATGAAGCCAACTTTGTGGCCTTTTTAACGGGTATTTACCACCCCGACCCGGATTTTCAGTATGCGGCTTACCTGGCTGCGCTGATTCACGGCTCCAACAGCCTGTACCAATATGATAAGGACTTATGGCAGCAGTTGTGGGAGCAGATTCCGGCCAGCCTGCAGCGGGATATACAGGCCCGCAATGCGTACTGGGATCAGTTTGAAGGTCCGGTCCAGACCCAGACGCAAAAGACGAATGATTCCTTTTTAAAAGCAAATCAGCAGGAAAGCGGGATTCACAGCTATGGCCAGATGATTGATCTGGTTATCAGCTATTACCAAAAGCAAGGGGTGATTGATCTTGGCTAATATCTGGCTGTCCGGTCATCAGGATAGCTATCCTGTCTGTGATATCCTGCGCCTTTTTTATGGACAGGCTAAACCTATTCAGACGGGCTCAAAAATCCAGATCAGCAACGGTCAGGCAGAGCAGCCGCCCTTCTTAGTCAGCCGGCTGGAGCAGGTGACTTCAGACGGAACAATAACCGGGTTATGGGTCAGGACTGAACTCTATCCGGATAGGATGTCAGCGGAGACTGCTGCCGCTTGCCGCCGCTTGCCTGCTTTGCCTGGCGGCACGCAGACGGACACCGAAAAGCAGCCCATTCCGACTACTACTTTTCAGGCTGAGTTAGCCGCTGCCACAGAGCCGCGGCTGCTGCGCCGGGAAATAAAGCGGCAGTTATACCTGGCCTTAAGGCAATACACCGGCCACGCCTATCCGTGGGGCAGCCTGACCGGCATTAAGCCGACCTATATTGCGCAGGAACTGCTGGCCGGCTATGGCGGCTGTGGACCGGACGCCGCCCGGGCTCCAATTAAGTCCGGCAGGGAAGAGCCTGAGGGGGCGGCGGGGGCCGGCGCCAGTTTTGCGGTCAGCCGGCTGGAGCAAGCATACAGCGTGTCTTTAGGCAAGGCCCGTCTGGCCGTGGAAACGGCTCTGCGGGAAGCACAGCTGCTGCGCCAATTTGACACACAGGATGCTGCTTTGTATATTCACATTCCATTTTGCCCCAGTCGCTGTTTTTACTGCTCCTTCAGCAGCGAGGAGGGGATTGACAGCCCGGAGCCCCTCATGCGGTCTTATGTTCAGGCATTAACCAGCGAGCTTGAGCTGACCGCAGCCGCCTGGGCCCGGGCCAGTCAGGCCGGCCGGCAGCCTGCCGCCCCGGGTTTTCCGCGTTTGGTCCGCGCCATTTATTTTGGCGGCGGCACGCCGTCGGCCTTACCGCCGGCGTTGCTGGAGGAACTGCTTTCCAGGCTGGAAGCCCTGCCGTTTCCGTATGCCAGCCAGGTGGAACGGACGTTTGAAGCCGGCCGCCCGGATACCCTGACGCCGGCTAAGCTGGAGATCTTGCGCGCGCATCATTTTGATCATATTTCCGTCAATCCCCAGACGATGAAAGATGCCACTCTGCAAAAAATTGGCCGCCGCCATACGGCGGCTCAGGTCCGGGAAGCGGTAGCCTTGTGTCATAGCCTGGGTTTTGACCATATTAATATGGATTTGATTGCCGGTCTCCCCGGTGAGACAGAAGCGGATTTTGAGCACAGCCTCACTGCCTGTCTGGCGCTGCAGCCCTATGGTGTTTCGGTTCACACTCTGGCGGTTAAGCGCAGTTCACGCTGGCAAAGCGAGCTGGACCAAAAACACACCATGGCGCAAAGGCTGGCATTACTGCATCAGCCCAGCCGCATGGTGGCAGCCATGCTGGACCAGGCCTGGCAGCGCCTTGAAGCCGCCGGCCTTTTACCTTACTATTTGTACCGCCAAAAAGACGGGCTGGGCGGGTTGGAAAATGTTTCCTATGCCCGCGGGGGGCAGGGCAGCCTGTATAATGTGGCGATGATGACTGATTCCCGCAGTGTGCTGGGTTTTGGCGCGGCTGCCATGAGCAAGCGGGTCAGTCCCAATCAGGTAGAACGTAAAGCCAATGTGCGCAGCCTGCAGGCCTATTTGCAACGGCCCGCGGAAATGGCCCAGCGCAAAACAGCACTCTTTTCTGCAGCCGATTGAACTGTTACAATAACAAACGTGCTGTCATAGGTGAACAGATGACCGCGTGATAAATACAGAAAAGAGACAACCGCATGTCGGCCAAGTACCATAAACCCAGGCGCCGCCCCCGTTCCTATCAAGCTTATGTGCTCATAGGCATGCCGTCCTCAGGCAAGTCATCTCTGGGCCGGCGGATTGCCAAAACGTTAGACTGCCCTTTTATAGATACCGATGATGTCCTGGCCGCCCGGGAAGGCTGCAGCGTGGGGGAACTGTCCCAGCAGTGTGACTTTGCGGAGTTTGTCCGCCGGGAGGAAGCTGCCGTTATGAGCCTTAAGCCCTGTCGGGCTGTTATCGCAACCGGCGGATCCGTGGTGTACGGCGCCCGCGCGATGCGGCATTTGAAACGGTTTGCCACGATTATATACCTGGATGTTCCTTTGCCCCAACTGCGCCGTCGGGTAGGTGATCTGGCCAGCCGGGGGGTTATCCTGCCGGCGGGTTACAGCTTTGCTGATCTCTATCGGGAACGCAGTAAACTGTATAAGCGTTATAATGATATTACGTACAGGACCAACCGGCTCAGCCCCAGGCTGTCAGCCGCTTGTCTGGCAGCGTTGCTGCGCTTTATTGAAGCGCAGTGCCCGCGCGGACCGGTCCCGGGATCGGATCAACACTGATAGCTGAGCTAAACGGAGTGATAGCATGCCTAAAAAACCTGAATTATTGGCGGTTATTGATGTTGGGTCTAACGGCCTGACGCTGAAAATCGCTCAGGCCGAGCGTAAAGGCAATCTTCCGCGGATTATTGAAAGCGTCCGCGGTTCCCTGGCGCTGGGGCGCGATACATATAATGAACAAGTTATTCGGGAGGACAATATTGTCCGCCTCTGCAGCATTTTGCTGGGCTTCCGGCAAAAATTGCGGGAGTACCGGCTGACTCAGGCCAGGGTCGTGGCTACCAGTGCCGTGCGTGAGGCCGGCAACCGTGATTATGTCACCGCCAGGATTCAGCAGGAAACAGGCTTCAGTGTAGCGGTTCTGGATAATTCTCAGGAGCGTTATCTGCATTTGCAGGCGACGGCCAGCCTGTTCCCCCGCTTTGGCGACTGCAGTCAGGAGGGCGCTTTGCTGGTCGATATCGGCGCGGGTTCGCTGCAGGTATCATCCTTTTATCAGGGCGAACTTTACTTTAGTCATAATCTCATGCTGGGCAGCCTGCGGGTGAATGAGGCCCTCAACCGGCTGAGAGATAAAGCCAAGGATGACCGCCGGCTGTTGGATGAATATGTCAGCTGTGAACTGAATGATGCTTATACCCTGGAGACAGAAGACGTCCCTTACCGCAGCCTGATTGTTATCGGATCTGAAATCCGCGCGCTGAAAAAACTGGCCGGATACAAGCGCTCGGATGATTGCGTTGAACCTCGGGACGCCTTCAAACTGTTAAATAAGCTTTCCGGCCTGACCCCGCTGACCCTGACGACACAATATGGCGTGGCTCCGGATTTAGCGGAGGTTTTGCTGCCCAGCGCGCTGATCATTGGCAAATATCTCCAAAGACCGGGAATCACCGCATTATATATGCCCACTGTAGACTTGTGTGACGGCCTGCTTTTAGATGAAGCGATCCGGCAGCGGCAATATCACCTGAATTATAATCTGGAGGCCCAGGTGGTTGCTGCGTCCAGACACCTGGCCCGCCGTTTTGCTTATGACAAAACGCATACGGACAACGTGACCGGACATGCGCTGGCACTGTTTGACTGCCTGGCGCTGGCTTACAAGCTGACGCCTCGCATGCGGCTGCTGCTGGAGGTAGCCAGTGTGCTGCATGATATAGGCAAGGTGATCCGCTTAAATGACCACAGCCGGCAATCCTTCAATATGATTCTATCCTCAGATATTCCGGGCCTGTCTGATCGCGAACGCCTGATGGTAGCTTATATTGCCCGCCAGCATTCCGCTTTTGCCTCCCCGGGCAAGGCGGATATGCCGGAACTGGATGAAAATGAACGCAAAACAGTCCTGCCCCTGGGCAGCATCCTGCGCCTGGCGGATGGTCTGGATGCCTCGCATCGGCAAAAACTGCCGACCATCAGGCCCCGCATCCGGCGCGGGTTGCTGGTGATCCCGCTTGATACCACGGAGGATACGACCCTGGAGCGATCAACGGCCCGGGATAAAGGCCATTATTTTACCCAGGTATTTGGCCTGGGACTGGAATTTGAAATTAACGGAGGCAAGCTATGATTCAGGCTCGCGAAGAAAACCGTGCACCCGAGGAAAGCCGTGCACCCGGGGAAAGCCGCGCGACAGCACTCAATCTGTCTGCGGCTGCGGGAGACTACGGTCAGCGCTGGCAGCAGGCAGCCGGCGATTTGCCCCGGCCTCGGCATCTGAGTCCGGCGGCCTATTCACTTGGCGGCAAGTTTTTAAACCGGGAGCTCAGCTGGCTGGAATTTAACCGCCGGGTGCTTCAGGAGGCCCGCAACCGCAATAACCCCTTTATGGAGCGATTGAATTTCTTGTCCATTACGCAATCAAACCTGGATGAGTTTTACATGGTCAGGGTGGCCTCTCTTAAAGATCAGGTCTCAGCCGGTTATGACAAGGCGGACCTGGCCGGGCTGCTGCCGCAGCAGCAACTGACCGCTATATCAGAACAAGCCCACAGCATGCTAAGTAAGATGTTCAGCACCTATAATCGTTCCTTAGAGCCGGCCTTGCGTAAAAACGGCATTTATATTCTGCAGCCGGAGGAGCTGTCACCGGCTCAGGCGGAGGAAGTCCTGCTCTATTTCAGGGAGACGGTCTATCCGATCCTGACGCCCATGGCCGTGGACAGCGCCAGACCTTTCCCCTTGATCTACAACCGCAGCCTGAACCTCTGCTTCCTGCTGCAGAATGAAAATCAGGAAAGTAATTTTGTGACTGTGCAGGTTCCCAGTGTCATCCCGCGTTGTCACCGGATTCAGGCTCAGCCCGCAAAAGAACTGGCTGAGGCCGCCCGGGCCGCGGGTCGTGAAGCCGTCTGCTATATCTTATTGGAAGATATTATTCGCTGGCAAATTGACAGCCTTTGCCGGGGGCAGGAAATCCAGGCGATTGCCTGCTATCGGATCATGCGCAACGCTGATATGGATATTGATGAAGAAGAGGCGGCCGACCTGCTGACTGAGATTGAAAAGCAAATCAGATTGCGGGACTGGGGCGCGGTCATTCATCTGGAGACTGCGACTGGCATCGACAGCCGCTTGCTTAGTTTTCTGGTGGACAGCCTGAAGGTGGATCGTCAGGATATCTATCTGATTAACGGCCCGCTGGACCTGACTTTTTTGAGCCAGCTTTACCAGCAGCCTCCCATCCGCGCGCTGACTGCATTATACTATCCGCCTTATGAAGGGCAGGCATCTGATATGCTCGAAGGAAACCGCCGCGCCCTGGCTGATGACGGCCAGACTGATCCGGATATTTTTGCGCTCATCGCCCGCCAGGATATCCTGCTGCACCACCCGTACGAAGCTTTTGATCCCGTATTGAATTTCCTGAAACAAGCGGCGGAAGATCCGGATGTACTGGCCATCAAAATGACCTTATACCGGGTCAGCGGTCACTCCCGGATTATTGACTATCTGGAACGGGCGGCCCAGAACAGTA
>JAQWFM010000098.1 GCA_028704415.1 Oscillospiraceae bacterium
TTCCACAATACCGTACGGTAGTCGTCACCTTGCAAATTAACTGACGGCACGGCGGGATACACATCCTCATATTCCAGCTTGGAAAAGTCCGCCAAGCGGCCGGTTTTGCTGCTGTCAATCTTGCTGGTCATGTAGTCCGTGATAGGCAGACAGTAACCATTTTCAAGATAACCTTTGAGAAATTCTTCAGACTGGAAGTAGGCAATGACTTTCCAGGCAGCATCCTGGTTTTGAGAGGTAGAAATGATACCGTAAGCCTTAGTTGGAGACGTCTCCAGCGCGCCTTTAATTTCGCCATCTAAAGATGGCACGGCGGCCACGCCCCAGTCAAAGTCAGTGATGGGCAGCTGAGTAGTGAAAACACCCGCCTCTTGCGATGCATTGGACCACAGGGCAAAGGATTGTTCAGTAAACAGCGCTCTCATGTTATCTACGCCTTGCTGATCCGGATAAGCCGCGGCTACCAGTTCCTGGCCTTTTTCAATAAAGGGTTTATAACCGCTGAAGTCAAACTTGCCGTTGATATAGTCGTAGTAATAGACTCCGGAAATTTCTGCTGACATCTCAAGCAAGCGCTCAAACGGCGAAGATGAAGTAAAGCCTGTGCCGTAATAGGAGCCGGCGCCATCATCTGTAACTTTTTGGGCCATCGCCACATAGTCGGTCAGGTTGTCCGGGATCTCCGTATAGCCACTCTTTTCAAGCAGATCTTCATTGTACTCCACCCGCACGCCGGAACGCATGCCGCTGAACACAAAATAGATCTGACCATTTTGATAGTTACGGCCTTCATATTCATGGGTATAGGGTTCATTGACAGTCTGGTAGGTTTGATCCGCGTCAATATAATCATTCAGCGGGATCAGGATGCCGGTATCCGCAAACTGATTAAGCGGCAGGCCGTTGGCTCCCACTACATCCGGCGCGGTACCGCCATTGTAAGCCAGGGAAATCATGTTCTTATAATCTTCAGTAATGACGGTCAGTTTGATTTGAATATTGTCCGTGTTATCCTGATTGTACTGATCAATCATCTGCTGTACGTAATCCTGATCATGCCGGTCTTCAGTCCAGACATTAATCAAGGTCTTGCCCGCAGCGACCGTTTCATCACTTTGAGCCGCCGTGGCAGTATCCGCAACTGTGCTTGACCCCGAGCCCTCGGTAGCAGCAGTGCCGGCAGTCTGAGTGCTGCCGCCAGTCGTACTCTGGCTGGCGCAAGCGGCCAGCACAGCCGCCATACTGACGGCTACTAAAGCCGCCGCCATCTTTTTGAATCTCTTCATATTTCTCCTCCTGATAACGTTCTGCTAGAATCGTCAACCAAAAGTTACCATCTCAGCAAACCCTGATAAAGGACAGAACTTATGATGTTTGTAACAGATTTCATGGACAACCCGTCATATCATTGACATGCTTTTTTGTTTTTGCGTAACATTCTTGCTATAGTTGCATTGATTCAGAACCATGCCGGAGGCATTTTAGTGAACAACTACGCATATACCTGTATCATCTGCGATGATGAGAACTCCATAATCCAGGAACTGCAACAGACCATAGACTGGCAGCAGCTGGGCATCCGGCTGGCCGGCTGCTGTGACAGCGGTCAGGAAGCCTTGCAGCTGATGGTCAATGAAAAACCTAGTCTGGCTATCCTGGACATCCGCATGCCCGGCTTAAACGGTCTGGAGCTAATGGCCGCGGCCCGGCGCAGCGGTCTGGACACTGATTTTATCATTTTAAGCGGCTATGATGATTTTTGCTATGCGCAGGAAGCCATGCATTACGGCGCTAAAGCCTATCTGCTCAAGCCTTTGAATGTGGCGGAGCTAAGCAATGAGCTGCTGCGCTGCTGTGCCGCCCGCAGCCAGGCGGGGCGGGGCCACAGTATCAATCCGCAGTACCAGAAGCAGCTGGTTATGCAATTTTTAAAGAGCCTGCTCAACGGAAAAATGATGGAAAGCAGCACGCTGGATTCCCTGTTGAAGACTTATGATCTGCCCTTAGCGGACACCGATTGTCATGTCATCGTGTTGTCCTATGAGCATGTTGATCCGGCCCAGCAGCCTGATGAGGCACGTTGTCAACAGCTTTGTCAGCTGCTCAATCAAAACTGTGTACAGCCCCGGCATCTTTTTTTCATTAACCAGGCCCGGCAGATCGCCGCCATTCTAAATGAGGGCGGCGAGGCGTCAGTGCAGGAGGCATCCCGGATTCAACAGCTGCTCAAAGACCAAGCTGAGCCATTACCGCTGATTGGGATTGGGGATAATGTCCCCAACTTGCTGCAATGCGCGTATTCATACAGCCGCGCGCTGACCGCACTGACTTATCAGCTATATGACAATCCTTCCGGGATTTACCCTTATAACCTCATCTGCAGCCAAGCGCCGCGGATGGCTTTATCTGATATTGACTATTTGCCGCTGGTCCAGTTTATTGTCAAACGGGATCTGGGCGGAATTAAGACCTATTGTACTGACTTTATTAAATCACTGTTTTATGTGACCATGCCGCCCCCAAACTATGTCATCAGCAGTGTCTTTGCGCTGTATCACCTGATTGAGAATGAATTTGCCGCCTACTCGCACGATATCCTAAACGCCGTTACCTCCCCGGAGGAGCTCTATCAATACCGCAGGCTCAGTCAGATTCAGGACTGGCTGATCCGTTCCTTTTCCCACTTATCAGAATACATTGATGCTGTCTATGGTTACGGCAGCAGCAGTGATCCAGCAAAGCAGCCGGACAGAACGCAGGATAAGCTGGTGGCCTGTTCTCAGGCCTTTATCCGGCAGCATATCAGCCAGCCGTTAAAAATAGAGGAAATTGCCCGTTCCGTTCACCTGAGCGCGTCTTACTTTGCCATTTACTTTAAAAACAAAACCGGCATTAATTTAAGGGATTATATCTTGCAGGAAAAAATGGAGTATGCCCGCAAGTGCCTGATCAGTCCCGACACCGTCATAACAGAGCTGTCCTATCAGTTGGGTTATCGGGATTACCGGTCCTTCTCCCGAGCCTTTAAAAAAATCCATGGCATGACACCGTCTGATTTTCAGGCTAAATATCGTCATTAACTGAGGTGTGCTTTGAAACTAGCTCTGAATGATACCTGGTCCCGGCGTTATAAAAACTCATCGCTGATCCGTAAAATACGCGCTATCATTATTGCCGTATCGGTTCTTTTGCTGAGTCTCATCCTGTTACTGACCTTTTTTATTTACCAGTCCGCCATCCGATCCAGAGAGGTAGCCCGGGGAGAGCGCGCGGCGGCTAACGCAGCCAGCAGCCTGTACACCTCCGTCAGCAATATCATTGACCGCTTTATCTCTATCTGCGGCTCACAGAAATTCACCCAGCTGGTAGCACAAATTCAGCAAAATCCCGGGCAGGAAAGCAGCATCACCAACAGCTTGCAGACCGAGCTTAATGACCTGTCCAACTGCAGCTATTTAGTCAGCTCCGCTCTGATTATATCCGGAGACGCAACACACAGCTATGCCCCCTACCGGGTACCGATGCGCATTGCCGCTAAAGAGCAATTCAGCGCCACAGAACTGGATGCGGTCAGCGGCGTGACCCTGCTGGCCAGCCGGACCAACCCTTTTTACACCGCCGCCACCGCCCTGCCCCTGATCATCCCGATCAATTTATCTAATGGTTTTGCAGAAATCAGCGTGAGTCAGGGCCGACCCATTGCCTATGTGGTTTTATATCTGGACGAAGCCAAACTCATTACCAGTTTAAATCTGACCTCTAACGGCACCGACACATATCAATATGACCTGATTACGACCAAAGGTTGGTATCTGACGGCCGGCGCTCAGGCGGACGCTGCCGCGGGCAGATTAGATCCGGCCCTGCTGCAGCAATTGTCCGCCCAACAGCAGCAGACGCAGAGCAGTGCAGCGCAAAAGCAGGGGCAGACGGCTATTGTATATACGCCGCTAGAGATCGGCCACGCCAGCTTGCTGATCCATATTACCCGGCAGTCCTTTATGGACTTTTTAGGCAGTGCCCGCTACTCCCTGCTGCTAGTCATAGGTATTCTTATCCTGATCATCCTGGCGATTTCTCTATTCATGCGCCGCAATGTCACTGACCCCTTGAAGCAGCTAGTCGGGATTGTCGCGCAAATTAAAGAGGGGCGCTATCACCCCAAACAGCCGGCCAGCTCCAGCGATGAGGTCGGGCAACTGCTTGACGCCATCAACAGTATGAATGACACCATCCAGCAGCAGATGCTTCAAATCAAAAGCGAAGAAGCGGCTAAGTACAAGACCGAGCTGAAGCTGCTGACCGAGCAGATCAACCCGCATTTTTTATATAATACACTGGA
Source organism: Oscillospiraceae bacterium (assembly GCA_028704415.1). Classification (GTDB taxonomy): domain Bacteria; phylum Bacillota; class Clostridia; order Saccharofermentanales; family Fastidiosipilaceae; genus JAAVLZ01. Next base: position 4,343 of record JAQWFM010000098.1, read on the forward strand.
GGAAATCCAGTCTGAGGTGGTCCGCCATGATGCCGCCGCCGCGGCTAATATGATTCAATATCTGGCCGAATACTTACGGATTGGCCTGTCTTCTGGCGCGGATTTGATTCCCATTACCAATGAGCTGCGCCATGCCAGCGCCTACATTAATATTATGAATCAACGCTTTGGCCAGTCAATCTTGTTCATGTATAAAATTGATCCGGCCTTGCAAGATCAGTTGATCCTTAAAACCATTTTACAGCCCTTGATTGAAAATGCCATCCGCCACGGGCTGGGCATAGACTCCCCCGGAATGCAGGTCTCGGTCCCCACCATTGAAGTTGACTTCAGCCGCCCGGACCAGCAGACCATTATAGTAGCTGTTATGGACAACGGTTCGGGCTTTGACGCCAGGCAGCTGACACAGAGCCTGAGCGCGGAACTGCCGGCAGAAGGCCGGCCTGTAGGGCTGAATAACGTCTATCGTCGCCTCATTACTTTTTACGGACAGGATCATATCAAGATGCAGTTTAAGTCCATCCCCTATTATCAGAATCTGGTCAGTATCGAAATTCAGACCGTTCTCAGGACAGACAGCTGATTAAATATGCCACATAAACCCTGCTTATTGTCCTGTTAAGCGCTGGCAGCAGCGGTTAGGATAGACTTGGACCAGATCAGCTGCCGGAGCTCTTCCCGGCTGATGACTTACTGGGACCAGAAGTAGAGGAGCTCATGGAAGATTATATAAAAGACATCATTGCCCCGCGCGTCCAGGCTGATGGCGGCTGGGTTGAATTTGTTTCCTATTCAGCCAAGCGCCAGCATTTGACCCTTACTTTCAGGGCAGAATG
>JAQWFM010000099.1 GCA_028704415.1 Oscillospiraceae bacterium
GCCAGGCTGCCGGCTAAAATCCGGCATATCATTATGTATGGCAATGACGGGGAGGTACTGTCCATAGATACCACTAACTCCAAGTATTCCCACGGCAGTGACTACCGCAGCGCCTGGGAGGGGATTATCCCGTCTACTGAGCGGCGTTATGCTGAGACCAGCTCTGATGACATGAAGGCTTATTATGAGCAGTTCATGACCACAGTGCCCTGCCCCACTTGCGGCGGCGCCAGACTTAAGCCTGAAGCCCTGGCTGTAACTTATGACGGCCTTAATATCTATGACCTGACTAACCTGCCCATCCGGCGTATCCGCAGCGCCTTACACCACCCGCAGCTGACTCGTACGCAGCAGCAGATAGCCGCGCAGATCTTGCGGGAATTGGATGGACGGCTGCAGTTTTTAATTGATGTGGGATTGGACTACATGACATTATCCCGGCCTTCCGCTACCCTGTCAGGCGGGGAGGCACAGCGGATCCGCTTGGCTACCCAGATAGGCTCAGGCTTAATGGGGGTGCTGTACATTTTGGATGAGCCTTCCATCGGCTTGCATCAGCGGGACAATGACCGCCTGCTGGCAACGCTCAAGCATCTGCGCGATCTGGGCAATACCGTGCTGGTAGTGGAGCACGATGAGGATACCATGTGGGCCTCAGACTACATAGTCGATATGGGCCCGGGCGCGGGTGAAAAAGGCGGGGAGGTGGTGGCCGCGGGTACGGCGGAGGAGATCTGTCAGGTGCCTGAATCCATAACCGGTCAGTACCTGAGCCATCGCCGGTTTATCCCGGTGCCGGCCCGGCGCCGCCGCGGCAACGGCCACTGGCTCAGCATTCAGGGCGCCAGCCTGCATAATCTCAAATCACTCAGTGTCCGCATCCCCCTGGGAGCGTTTACCTGTGTGACCGGCGTATCGGGCTCCGGTAAATCCAGCCTGATCAATGGGGTGCTGCTGCCGCGGCTGGAGACGCTGCTTAACGGAGCCAGACGCAAGGCCGGCAGCCACAAGGCAATTAAGGGCTATGAGCAGTTGGACAAGGTTATTGCCATTGATCAATCACCGATTGGCCGGACGCCGCGCTCTAATCCGGCTACTTATACAGGGGTGTTTGATCTGATCCGGCAGTTATTTGCCGCAACCAGTGAGGCCCGCGCCCGTGGCTATCAGCCCGGCCGCTTCAGCTTTAATGTTAAGGGCGGCCGTTGTGAAGCTTGCAGCGGGGATGGGGTCAATAAGATTGAGATGCATTTTTTGCCGGATATCTATGTGCCTTGTGAGGTCTGCCACGGTCAGCGCTATAACCGCGAGACCCTTGAAGTCCGTTATAAAGGCAAAAACATAGCGGATGTCCTGGGCATGACGATTGATGAAGCCTGTGAGTTTTTTGCCGCCATCCCGCGCATCTACAACAAACTTAAAACCTTGCAGGAGGTTGGCCTGGGCTATACCCGGCTGGGACAGCCGTCTACTCAGCTTTCAGGCGGAGAGGCGCAGCGGGTTAAACTGGCGACGGAGCTGGCGCGGCGTTCCACCGGCCAGACGCTGTATATCCTGGATGAGCCCACCACCGGCCTGCATATTGCGGATGTCCATAAATTGATCGATATCCTGCAGCGCCTGACTGATGCCGGCAACACCGTGGTGGTGATTGAGCATAACCTGGACGTCATTAAAACCGCGGATTACCTGTTGGATCTGGGCCCGGAGGGGGGCGAGAACGGGGGCACACTGGTGGCCTGCGGTACCCCGGAGGCGGTGGCGGCCGTCCCGACCTCCTATACCGGCCAGTATCTGCAGAAAATCCTGGCACGGGACCGCCAGGCCTAAGTTAGCCTTAAACTGCCGGTTTCAGGGTCAGCATGCCACATAGGTTAGTAAAAGTCCCGGCAGGTTGCGCTATAATAGCTAATTAAGCGGAAACATGACGCTTTTCATAGAATGTTTACGCGCCATCTCTCGGTATTTATGAGAAAGTATTATAGTATTAGTTATCCGGGGGTACTGCCAGATAGCTGCCGGTCCTGCGGGCTGTACGCCCGCCCGGCCGGCACAAGAGATCCAGGCGGTACCAATTAACATCGTTACAAGGACGTGAAACATGGCTAAATGCATAAGGTGCCATAAAAATACGGCAATTATTTACACCAGTCGCTTTGATGGAAATCAGACCACGCATGCGGGCTATTGCCTTAAGTGCGCATATGAAATGAACCTGCCGGGCCTGCAGCCTTACTTAAAGCAGGCCGGAGTCAATGAAGATAATGTCGACGCCATCACAGATTACATCAATGAAACCATGGATAATCTGCAGGACGCCAACCCTGAGGAACTGATGCAGTCTCTCATGAGCGCTATGGGTGAAAACGGAGAAAATGCGGCGGAACTGAACGCGCAGGCCGCCGATATGCTTAAAATGCTCTTGTCGGGCAATCAAACTGAGGCGGATGAGGATGATGACGAAGACGAAGATGACGAGGAGGACGAGGACGAAGCGGAGGCGGATGAGCTGACGCAGAAGGGTGCAACGCCGGAAGACGGGGCGGCTGCCCCCGGACCGCCACACGCTGCACTGACCGCGGGTCAGGCGGCGGATGACGCTGATCCGACTAAGCCTGCAAAGGCTGATGACGACAGCACCGATGCCGCCGCCAAGCCCGACCAGACAGATCCGGCGGCCAAGCCTAAAAAGAAGCCGGGGGACCAGAGCGTGGGCCAGGCGCTGCAGATGATGCTCACTGGTATGATGGGCGGCAACGGAGAAAACCCCTTTATGCCGGCCTCCCGCGGCACGGACAGTGAGGCGGGGGACCATGATGCCCGTACGGACAGTCAGCAAGCCCGCCGTCAGTCTGACCGCCGCCGCAAAAAGAAATTCCTGGAACAGTATGGCAGCAATCTTAATGAGCTGGCGCAGGAAGGCCGGCTGGATCCGTTGATCGGCCGGCAAAAGGAGCTGGACCGGGTGATCCAGATTCTGAACCGCCGACAAAAAAACAATCCGGTTTTGCTGGGTGAGCCGGGGGTGGGTAAAACCGCTATTGCGCAGGGCCTGGCTGAGCGCATTGTCAAGCATCAGGTACCGGCTAAACTTAATGATCTGGAGATCTACCTGATTGATATGACCGGCATGGTAGCCGGAACGCAGTTTCGGGGCCAATTTGAGAGCCGCATGAAGGGTCTGGTGGATGAGGCTAAGGCGCTGGGCAATGTGGTGCTGGTCATTGATGAGCTGCACAATATTATGGGAGCCGGGGACGCGGAAGGCGCCATGAACGCCGCCAATATCCTTAAACCGGCTCTGGCCCGCGGTGAGATCAGAGTCCTGGGTTCTACTACCCTGGATGAATACCGGCGCTATATTGAAAAGGACAGCGCCCTGGAGCGGCGCTTTCAAAAGGTCATGGTGGATGAGCCCGACCGGGAAACCACACTGGGGATTCTGAAAGGTCTGCGCCCCAAATATGAAGTACATCATCATGTATACTACAGTGATGAAATTCTGGAGTATATGGTCACGCTGGCGGAACGGTATATCACCGACCGTTTTTTTCCGGATAAAGCCATTGATATTATGGACGAAGCAGGTTCCAGGGCTAATCTGAAGGACCACTATGAAAGTACTAAGCTGGAACTGAATGAGCAAATGGAAAAACTGGATGAGGAGCAGCAAACTGTGACCCGCCGGCTTGAAAAGGAGCCGGATAATGTGGCGCTGTTTGAACAGCAGGCCAAATTGCGGACCCGCCAGCTGCAGTTGGAAGCTCAGATGCGCCAGAACGACCAGCATGCGGCGCCTCAGGAGATCAGCAAAGAGGATATCGCTTCAGTGGTGGAACTGTGGACAGGGATTCCGCTGCAGCGCATCACGGAAACGGAATCGCAGCAACTCATGAAACTGGAAGACCGGCTGCATCAGCGGGTTATTGGCCAGGATGAGGCGGTCAATGCTTTGGCGCGCGCCATCCGCCGCCAGCGGGCCGGCCTGGGCAAACGGCATAAACCGGCATCGTTCATTTTTGTCGGGCCGACCGGCGTGGGCAAAACCGAGCTGGTCAAAGCCCTGGCAGAGTCACTGTTTGCCAGTGAAGATGCTTTGATCCGCCTGGATATGTCAGAGTATATGGAAGCCCATACAGTGTCCAAACTGATTGGCTCACCTCCGGGCTATGTCGGTTACGATGACGGCGGCCAGCTGACGGAGCGGGTCCGCCGCAAGCCCTACAGTGTCTTGTTGCTGGATGAGATTGAGAAAGCCCATGCGGATGTGTTTAATATCCTGCTGCAGATTTTAGATGACGGCCGCCTGACTGACGCGCATGGGCGGACGGTAAGCTTTGAGCATACGGTTATTATCATGACCAGCAACGCCGGCTCTACCCTTAAAGCACAAGGCATCGGCTTTGGTAATGATGATTATATTACCATGGAAAGCCGGGTACACAGCGTACTCAAGGATTTGTTCCGCCCGGAGTTCCTGAACCGGGTGGACGAGATCATTGTCTTTAAGGAATTGACGCCGGAGCAACTGCGGCAGATTGTGGATCTGATGCTGAAAGATGTGGCGGCCAACCTAAAGGAACGCGGCTGCGATTTGCAGGTGGCTGAGCCTGCCAAAGACTATCTGGCCAAAACTGGCTACAGTAAGGCCTATGGCGCGCGGCCGCTGCGTAAGACTATCCAGCGTAAGCTGGAGGATCCGATTGCGGATATGATCCTGATGGGCCAGCTGGAGGGGGTCACACAGATTGTGGTTGATACAGAGATAAATGAGAGCGGGCAGGTTTGCGGCCTATCCGTAAAGCCCCAAGGCCGTGGTTTATTGACTGATGGCAACGGCAAAGGATAAAAGCCTGTTTAACCACAACAGGCCGCAGGTAATTAATTAGCAGATGATTAATAAAAGGACTTGTTTCAGTTAAACTGAAGCAAGTCCTTTTTAGCTAATCTGACAGCGCCTAAAAAGTGGTCAGCCTTTTACATCTTTATGCTTGATCACCACCGCAAAGGTCTGGAAAAAGATTTTGACATCAGTCAATAAAGAAAAGATTTTAAGGTAGCGCTGATCAAAAGCTAATTTTTCAGGATCCGTCAAATTATCCCGGCCGTTGACCTGAGCATAACCTGTAATCCCAGGCTTAATTGAGTATACGCCAGCCTGGTTGCGCATATTAT
>JAQWFM010000050.1 GCA_028704415.1 Oscillospiraceae bacterium
GTATATTGTTCCACCGCCGTACCCATTTGACTGCCGGTCAGGTCACGGATCTGCGGCGCGGCCTGCTGCAGCCAATCCAGATATTCCGTAAAGGACTGACTCATGACGGCCCAGCCTGACGCGGCTCCCCGGTCCGGATCCAGGCAGTCATCCGGATGCATAAAGTGAGACTGGACATATTGGAAATTCAACTCCGACAGCGCTGTCAGCTTCTGGTAATCGTCCAGCAAGGTACCTGAAACGATCCGCGGGGTCTCGATGAAGCCCTGGTCACTGAGGCCAAATTCCTGCTCATAGCTTTTACCCTCTGAATCAGACAAGAAACTACTGGCCACCACCTTAACCTCAGGCAAGGTTTGGGACAGGGTAGCCAGACCAGTCTGAGAGATGATATTGGACGGCGGGACATAGACATTAAAGGTGGCACTGGGAAACAGTTCCCGCGCAAAGCGGTTGAGTTCCTGCAGGCTTTGCGCCATGCTGTCAGTACTGGGCCAGAGTTTATAATCCCCCAGCTGTAAGGCCTGGTCTGTGCCGGTCAAACATAAGGGCTGGTGGTTGTAACCGTGAAAGCCCAGCTCTCCGCCGTTTTTCAGCAGTTCGTTACCAAAGGAAACCAGCTGATTGTAGGCTGAATTAGCTTCAAACGGCGGGCTGACCTGATCATTATAGGTTTCAATGATCAGGCCGGTATGGACAATGCCATAATCTTCTTCCCACTTCATGATCTGGGGCCACCAGATGCTGGAGTAAAAGGTGGCCGTATCTACGCCGTAATCCCGTTCAATATATTCGCTGTCCCCGCCAGGGACCGGGGCCGGGAAATCATCCAGATAAAAGGCGGAGCCGTCAATCACCGGATAGACAAACACATCCTGAGTCAGACTGAAAGCATAGGCCAGAATCCCGCGCTGATACTTATCGGTAATCGTCTCATTCATGATCACAAAGCGGCCCTGACCATAGTCCTGAGACCAAAGTAACGGCACGGCGCCATCCTCAGAGGCAATATGGACCTCAGCTGAATCTCTCAGCTGGACACTCAGGGAAATTTGCAGGGGTTGTCTGCTGCTGTCCAGCAAATCGTACACTTTAGCCGGATCGGCACCCAGGATAGATGTATCCAGAAAACTCATGCCGCTGATGCTGGTATAGGTTGCCCCGCCGTCCTGAATGCCCAGTTTGCCAGCGATCATTTGAAAGACGCTGCTCGGCTCCGGCGTGCTGGCATTGACCAGGCTGCCGCCCTGTTTTACCCAGTCCGTCAGCTGCAGGATCGCTTCACCCAGCAGATCCCAGTTTTGAAAGGTCAGGACCACCGCCTGATAGTCAGTTAATGCGGTCAGGCTGTCCGGATCCGTGATCTCTTTGACGGTATAGGCAATTTTCAGATTGTCCAGTACCAAGGTCGTCATAGCCTGAAAAGTCTGACTGACGCTGTCCTGGTCACTGGTTAAAACCAGATACGCCGGATCTTCCTGTATGGCCTGGCTGTAAGTCAGCTGGGGTAAATCAAACGCTCCGGACTGATCCGGATTCAGCAGGATGCCAAAGCGCTCCATAACAACTACCAGGCTCAGCAGCAGCAGGATCACAATCGGAACCACTAATCTTCCATAACGCTGCTTCATATTGAGCCGCCTTGCTGCCGCCAGAAATGGTACCATTGTTTCTCCTCTGTGGTCAGATAGATATGTTTGTCCTGAATTTCCTGTAAGGCAGCCTGAATCTCCTCACCGCGGCCCGCCAGATAAGCCAGTTTCACGCGCAGGATATAAAAACGCGCGTCAGCCGGCCAGCGGCGGCTGGCGGCAGTGATTTCGGCTGCCGCCGGCTCCAGCCAGCCCAGCTCCAGCTGATTATCCAGCCAGTCATAACACTCCCGGCGGCTTTCCGGATCAGCCTGCCACAAAAGGGTCAGGACCCGGTCCAGTTTCTGGCGGTAGATCTGGCGAACATGCCCCGACAGCAGGCCGCTGGCAATATAGCGCTGCAATTCGCGGCGCAGGCGCCGGTTCAGTGAAGGATTGTCCGGCTGGGCCTGCTGCTCTGCTTCCAGATCCCGGATCTCCTTTTCATAGCGACTCTGAATTTCCATCATCGTCGTGGTAGCATAATGCGACAATTCCGTGTCATCAGCCAGCCGGGCTACCTGCAGCAAGTTCACATATTCGCCGGGATTATGATTCAGGACATCCAGGATCAGGCGGCGGCGGGTTTTGGCATCATTGATGGCGATAGCCTCTTCCAGCGGCACCGTCTGCTGCTGTTTTTCACTCAGATCCCGCGGTATCGGCTTAAAGCGCACATCTTCTATTTTTAGTTTATCCAGGTCAATCCGGCGTTTTCCCATCTGCCGGCGGCGCTCAGCGTATTCTTCCTGGACCAGCAGTAAAGCTCCCAGCGGCGGGATCAGGACTACCGCCGCCAGCAGCGGGGGCAGGCAGGTGTGCAGCCAGTGCCGGCGCCAGGCCAGCAGGACCAGCAGACAAAAAAGCAGATGCAAGCTTAAGCAGACCCAGACTATCATTGCTTATCCACCACTTCATATTGAATACCGTGCTCCTGCAGCCGGCGGCCTACGATCGGCAGATCCTCACGCCGGGTTTGATTCAGCAGCAGGTACAGCTTCCCTTCTTCATCCTGGCCCAGGCTGTCATTGCTGCGCACCAGGGAGCCAACCGTATTGCTGATTTGCTCTAAGCTGAGGGCTGCGGTTTGCAGGCGGAGTAAAATAAAATCCATATATTCCCGGTTCCGCAGCGTCCGCTTGACCGCCAGCAGTCGTTTAAATGCAGCCGGACAAAGAATCTGGGTCTGGGGCAGGTACTGATCCTCATAAGTGCTGAACTTAATGGCTCGGACCAGTGAGTCCTGGATCAGGCTGGCAATGATCCTGAATTTATTGGCAAAGGCCATGCTGAGCTGACTGCTGTCAACCCTTTGCAGCAGAATCATCCCCAGTAGCTCCTTATCCCTGAGGACCGGCATGGCATAGGCCGGATACGTCGGCCGGGCCTTAGTGTTCACATACAATTCGCCCTGCTTAAGCGGCTTGGTCATCTCCGGATAATCAGGCAGGTACAGGGATTTATTCAGGTCTTCCGCCACTTGTTTTGAGCAAACCATCAGCCTGGCATAGTTGCGATTGCCCATAATGTAAATAGCCACACTTTGATTAGCCAGCATATCTTCCAGGGTACTGACTGCCTGTAAAAAGATCTCATCCGGCAGGGTTGAATCAAGTTTTTTCACAACTGCGTAAAGCTTGCCAAAGCTATTGCGGTAACCGATAATCTGGCTGCTGAAGTTTTCCTTGTTCTCCAGCACTTTGACATACAAACCATTGAGGAAGGCATATTTTTCCTGGAAGTTCTGATTTTCCTGGTTCATAAAGTTCAGATCATCGTCATAGCGGTCGCGGCGATAGCCTGACATAGCGCCCAGTAAAAGATAGCAGGCAAAGGGCAGCCAGTTTTGCACATTATAAAAAATAACCGTCCAGTAGGTTTGGCCGGCCTTCTGCCAGATATAGCCCAGACTGGCCAGCAGGGCCGCAATCAGGCCATAGTTCAGACCCCAGACAGTGCCGATGACTACCGTAAAAATCAGGCGGAAATCCAGAAAACTTACAATCGCATTGTCTTGGGTCAGCAGATTCAGGTACTGAGCCAGGGCAAATAAAAGCAGCGTCTCCCCCACCGCCAAAAGCTGGACCCGCCAGCCGGATTGGCTGCGAAACTTAAGCCAGCGCTGCCAGAAACTGTTCCGCCTGGCTTTAGTTAACGCGACTATACCCTCAAGATCAGTGGTCAGCACATGCTCCGGGTACCAGCCGTAGTCTTGTCGCAGCTGGGCGTCCTTAAGGCAGATTGGTATACAATTGCTCAGATTACGGTACTTAACGCTTACATCAGGCAGGCAGCGCTGAATAGCCGCCGCGAGTTCGCCTAATTTGAGCGGATTGTCGCCGCTGAGATTAAAACAGCGGTAGCCTTGCTGCACCGGCACATCCAGAATGCGCATCAGTAATTCGCCTAAATCTTCATCACAGATAAAGTCCGTTTCAAAATAATCCGGGCCGCGCAGCAGCAGCTGCCCCGTCTGTCTGGCTTTTTCAATTAATTGATAAAGGTAATTGTGCCGGCCCTGGGTACTGTAGATATAGGGCACGCGCAAGACCAAAACATCCGGAATCCACGCCAGGGCTGCCTGCTCACACAAGGTCTCACAGGCGTTCATCAGGATGCTGCGGCTGCTGATTTCCCTTAGGTTCGTTTGCTCCCCCCGCGGTTGCTGCAAGTCATTGGTGGTAAGGTAGATAAAGCGCCGCAGCTGGGTATGCCGGCAAAAATAGATCACCCGCTCCAGTTTTTCCAGTTCATCAAAAACCCGGATAGATCCGTCCAGGGCCTGGGAAAAATAAATGACCGTATCAAAATCATAAGTTTTGAAAACCCGGGCCTGATCCTCTTCACTTAAGTCCTGATAAGTCACAATATTGTGGCCATTTAAATCAGGATTATCGATATTTTCCAGTAAAATATTCCGGTAATACCGGGTTAGTTTCAGCAGCAGATCATTGGAGATAGAAAGGAGATTGCCGGTCAGCAAAATATCCATGGTTGACCCTTTCCAGATCAGTCAGCGCTCCCTGATCAGGGTATTTTGAAAGCAATTGCACAAATAGGTTACCTTAAACGAATCATTCCGGCAGCAGGATGCAAAAAAGAGTCTTGCTGCATACAGGCACCACGGCAAAGTCAACTTATTTTATATCCATTTAAGCTAAATCATTTTAATCTACATTAGATTATATTAAAGCTCTATTCAGTGTATAGTTCAAGACGATTACCATAAAATTACGAAATTTATTAACGAAATGACAATTTAGCGTCTGAGTTGCCATAAAAGTCAGGATCCGACCTGAGTTTTAGATTCAGGGGCTAACCTGCGCTTGCAGCTATAGCTGATTAAACCGCTGGCGAAAAAGCCGCCAAAGCCAGGTTAACAGTCACCGAATAACCGGTCCGCTTTAGCTTAGCCTCTGCCTAGCGAAAAAGCCGCCAAAGCCAGGTTCCCGCCGCCCTGATACTCAAAATACAGCGACTGAATCCCATCCGGTAGTTGAATTTCAGCGGTAAAAGCCCGCCACTCATTGTTTCCGCCTACCGCAACCCTGCCACAGGGGGCCGCATCCCAGGCCGTTTTGACCAGCAACTGGCCGCCGCCGCCGCGGGTGTAAACGGTCAGCTCGTGTATCCCCTGGCAGTCAAAAAAGCGAAAGCCCGCCACCGCGCCGGCTCTCAGATTAGCGATGTAGCTCAGGCCTTCCTGTCCGTCCGGCTGGTCCTGAGTAATCCGCGGAAAACGACAGTTCATCCAGTCTCCGGGCGCGCCGACGGTCATAGCTTCAGTGGCACAATATAAACTGCAGGCTATATAGGCCGGATAAAGGCCCTCCCCGCGCAGGGGTACAGCCTGTGGTCCACAGGAGGTCATGGAGACTTGCGGGATACTGCCGTCAGGCAGAATCCGCACTTTTTCAATACAACCCTGACGGCTGAAATTGCAGCCGTTGGTATGGCGGTGATAAAACACATACCAATCACCGTTAATCTGTACCAGACTGCCGTGATTGTTGCCGCCATAATACATCGGCCGGCCAGCCGGTTTATAGCTGTCAATAAACAAATCACAATTGCTGACCAGCGTACCCCTGTATTTAAACGGGCCCAGCGGCGAAGCGCTCACCGCATAGCAAAGCTCATGGCTCAGGATGGATGAATAAATAAAATAATACTGTCCGCTAATTTTCCGGATAGATGAAGCCTCAAAAAAGGCATGCCCCTCAAAACCGGTACCAACAGCATAAGGCGCCGACGGTGCCACAAAAGCCGGTTTAATTGCCACCGTCAGCATGTCTGCCTCCAGAACCGTCACCATGGCGCCATGGCGCTGGCGGTTTTCCGGCATACAAAAACCGGTGTACAGGTAAAGCCTGCCATGTTCAAATAAGACACCCGGGTCAAACTGGGGCTCATCATCTGCAGTCGTACCCAGTAAAGAACCATCCGGATAATGGACATGACCATAAAACTCAAACGGGCCGGCTGGTACAGCACTGACGGCCACCGAGACCACGCCTACCTTATCCAAGACATAATATAAATAATAACGCCCATCTGGGCCACAGGTCACATCCGGTGCAAACAACAGCATATCTCCGTCCGGGTTGAGCGGATCCGCGTCGCGCGGGTAGATGACCCCCTCATAGCGCCAGTTGCCTAAATTGGACACTGGAGCTGACCAGCAGACATAGTCATTCTGACAGTACTCATAACCGCCAAAATGGTCATGTGACCCATACACATAGACCCGATCGCCAAATACATAGGGCTCTCCGTCCGGCACATATTCCCAACTGGGCAGATAGGGATTAACCCCCTGCCGTAAATTATCTGCCAGTTGCATGCTCAGCTGCTTTACGTCAACGCTGTCTGGTCTGTCCCGCATAGGTCACCTCATGGACAGGCGCAGGGTCTGTCCTGTTTTTCTCAAATTCAGCTTAGCACCCCTTAACCCGTTTGACCTGCCAATTATTGCTCTGTTTCAGGTGATCTTTGCCAGCCTGAAAGTAACTGTCATCCGTAAGCATCAGCTGCGTATTTGCATATCTTTTCATCATTCCCTGCACGATTAATCAGCCTTTGTGCCACAATTTGCATTTTCAGCCATTTCAAGGTTGTGTTCTGCAAGTTGAAGTCATATAATTTTCATATTGTAATTTCCGCAGTACCAAGCCAGGGGTTTAGCATAACCGCAGCTCAAGGTATCAGACAGAAAGGGAGCGACAATCAGCATGCAAATTCAGCAATGTCGGATTCGCGGTAAAGAAGGGCTTTGGGATCTTGAAATTTCAGAGGGCCGCTTTCAAAAAATCCAACCGCATCAAGCTGCCCATAAGCTCGCGCCAGCGGTGCCGGCCGATCAGGCCTTCAGCGCTTCAGATAAAAGCTGCATTAACGCGCAGGGCTGCCTGCTTCTGCCGCCCTTTGTGGAGCCGCATATTCATCTGGACTGCGTGCTCACTGCCGGCAAGCCTCACTACAATATGTCCGGTACATTATTTGAGGGCATTAGCACCTGGGATGAGTATAAAACCCAGATCCCGCTGGAAATACCCGCTATTAAAGACCGGGCCCGGCAGGCCCTGAGGCTGATGGCGGAGTATGGCGTACAGTTTGTGCGCTCGCATGTTGATGTGACCGAAACCTCATTTAAAGGCGTGCAGGCCCTGCTGGAGCTGGGGGAAGAGCTGCGGGGCACCATGGAAATTCAGCTGGTGGCCTTTCCCCAAAACGGCATTCTGTCGACCCGCAACGGTAAAGAGCTGATGATTAGGGCGATGGAAATGGGCGTCGATTGTGTGGGCGGTATCCCTCATTATGAATTTAGCCGGGACTACGGCGTAGCCTCTCTCAAGTTTATTTTTGACCTGGCTGAAAAGTACGACGCCATGGTTGACGTGCACTGTGATGAAATGGATGACGAACAATCGCGCTATCTGGAGGTATTGGCTACTGAAGCCTGGGAACGCGGCTGGGGGCGGCGCACTGTGGCGGCTCATACCTGTGCGATGGGTTCATATAACGATAGTTACTACAACAAGCTGCTGCGGGTCTTGCAGGCCTCCGGCATCAATTTTAATTCCTGTCCGACGGAAAGTATTCATTTACAGGGGCGGACGGAACCTTATCCCAAACGCCGCGGCATCACCCGCATAAAGGAATTAAGCAGCGCCGGCCTTAATGTCGCTTTAGGGCAAGACTCCATAGCTGATCCCTGGTATCCCATCGGGACCGGCAACCTGCTGCGGGTGCTGGATATGGGGCTGCATGCCGGACATTTATTAGGCTATCAGGATATTTCTCGCGCGCTGGATTTTATCTCCGTTAACGGGGCCAAAAATTTATGTCTGGGCGACCAGTACGGCATTATAGAAGGCCGACCGGCTAATTTTATCCTGCTGGACGCTAAGGATGACTATGAGGCGATCCGCTTTTTAAGTCCGGTTTTATTGTCCGTCCACAACGGTAAAATTCTGGCTCAAAAACAGCCTGCCCACGCAGCGGTTTTTGATATATAAAGTCCAGGCTTCAGTCTGATTGAGACAACATTAACGATCTGATGGGGGGAATCATCATGAAAACATTCAAACAACTGGCTTTGACCCTGGTGGCCTTGGCCACCGCTCTGAGTATGGGCGCCTGCGCTGCCGGCAGCAGCAGTACGGCCGCCGGATCAACCGCCGCTACCGCCGGCAGTACCGCCGCGGCCAGCGATCCGGCCAGCGGTAGTGCCTCCGGGGAGCAAACTACGGCTGCCGGTAGTGCGGCCGCGGACGGAGACAGTATCAAAATCGGACTGGTCTTTTCCTTGACCGGAGCAACCGCTATTTCAGAACAGTGCATGTACAACTCTGCCGTCCTGGCTATTGATGAAATCAATGCGGCAGGTGGGATTGACGGACGTCAAATCGACTATATTGTCAAAGACTATGCTACGGATGCGGATACAGCGGTTAAGGTTGTAAAAGATCTGATTCTGCAGGACCAAGTCAGCGCCATTGTGGGCTTATACACTTCAGCTTCACGAGTGGCTGTTGAGCCTGTTCTGGAAGAATACAAAGTTCCGCTGGTCTACCCGACCTTTTATGAGGGTGAGTCACCCAATCCCTATGTTGTCTATACCGGGGCGGTACCCAACCAACAAGGAGATTATTTTATTCCTTATCTAATGGATAATGTGTCCAAAAATTTCTACCTCATCGGTACCGACACCACCTATGCCGCCACCATTAATGAACAAGCCAAAACCAAATTAGCTGAACTGGGCGGGAACCTGGTGGGTGAGGAATTGGTTTCATCTGACACCACCGACTTTTCCGACGTCATCGCCAAAATCCGCAATCAGACCGGCGATGAAGGCTGTGTGATCTACGCTAATTTGAACGGCGACAGCGGCACCGCTTTTTATACCCAGTTTCACGCTGCCGGCTTAGCTGATAACTACACCATCGCATCCTTCATCATGGACGAGTCCTTTTCTACCGCTCTGGGTGAAGCAGCGGTCGGAACCTACGCCTGTGTCAACTACTTTAATTCCATTGACACCACCGCTAATAAAACTTATCTGGAAAACTACGCAGCCAGATTTGGAGAGGACCAGGCCAAAGCGGTAACCGCTGTTGGCGAATCAACCTACGACGCGGTAAACTTACTGGCCCAGGCCCTGCAGAAAAGCGGCTCAGATTTATCTGCCGATACCATTCTGGCCAATTTTGACAATCTGACCTTTGACGCGCCGCAAGGCACCATTACAGTTGATCCGGAAACGCACCATATTTACTGCAAAGCCCGCATCGGTTTAGTGCAGGCGGATGGCAGCATCAAAGTCGTTTATGAAACCGATGACGTTATTAAGCCTGAGCCGACCAAGTAAGTGAGGTGAGCGCTTTGTCCCCATCCATGCTGCTGCAGTTATTAGTGTCCGGCTTAGCCAGTTCCTTTGTTTTGCTGCTGACCTCCCTGGGCCTGGTTATTATCCTGGGGTATATGAAAGTGGTAAACCTGGCCCACACCGAAATGCTTATGTCCGGGGCTTTCATCTGCTATTATGTGTATCAGGCAGCGGGGCTGCCCTTTATCGTAGCCCTGCTGACCGCCTTTGCGGTTTCTTTCCTGTTTGGTGCGCTTGTCGAGCGCCTGATCATCTGCCATTTCTACGGAAAGATGTCAGAAACCTTACTGGCGACTTACGCTATTTCCATCTTGCTTAAGCAAGGCGCCCTGTTGCTGCTGGGGAAAAATTACAAAAAGGTAGACTACCCCGTAAAAGCGGTTTTTCAGTGGGGCTCAGTCTATCTGGAAAGCTATAAGCTGGTGGTTGCCGGCCTGTCCGTTGGCGTTTTGCTGCTGACACTCCTGCTCATATATAAAACCAAAACCGGCCGGATGATCCGGGCCGCCATGCAAAATCGCAGTATGACTGAAAGCCTGGGCATTAACACTAAAAAGGTCGATACCCTCACTTTCGCTTATGGCATGGGTCTGGCCGGGCTGGCGGGTGCGGTCATTGCCCCACTGTCCACCGTCACCTATACGCTGGGCGAAAGCTGGCTGACTAATACCTTCATGAATGTCGTCATGGGCGGCGTCAGTTCCTTATTTGGGACGCTGGCCTCCTCCGTGCTGATTCAGGAGTCGGTGTCGGTCATCAGTGGTTTATCCAACAGTGTGACGGCTCAGATCATCGTTTTACTGGTGGTCATTGTGGTGGTACGCCTGAAGCCGGACGGCCTGTTTACCGCTAAGGAAAGAAGGTAGCCGCATGCCCCGATTGAAAAAGGTTCGCCAACTGCCGCTTAACCGGTGGATTGATCTGGCTTTATTTTTATTTTTACTAAGTTTCCCGACGTGGCAGAATACCTATTGGGTATACATCATGTCAGGCATCATGGCCTACATGATTTTTGCGCTGTCGCTGGACCTGCTGTGGGGCTATACCGGGCTGATGAGTATGGGCCATAGTGTCCTTTTTGGGTCCGGCGGATATATGATCGGGATCGCTTCAGCCTGGGCTAATCAGGCCGACTGGATTAAGTTTGATCAGCTGCCCTGGTTCCTGGCCTTGCTGTCCAGCCCCCTGGGCGCCTTTTTAGCCGCTCTCCTGCTCCCCGGACTGATTGCGCTGTTTATCGGCCTGTTTATGTTTTCCGGTAAAATCCGCGGCGTTTTTTTCTCCCTGATCACGCTGGCTTTAGCCGGCATCGCCGAGCTTTTTGTCATCAATCAGAGCCGCTATACCCACGGCGACAGCGGCATCACCGTGACCTCACGCACCTTGTTTTCCAACGCGGATAGCCAGCGCCTGACCGATCAGCAATTCTATTTTGTCGTGCTGGCGTTTTTACTGGGGTCATATCTGCTTTGTTTATGGCTGGTCAACACCCGGACGGGTAAAGTTCTGCAGGGGATCAGAGAAAACGAAAGCCGTCTGACTTACCTGGGCTATAAGCCCGCGGCCTTCAAGCTGTTTATATTTGTCCTGTCCGGCATGATGGCCGGTCTGGCGGGGATGCTGTTTGTCCGCGTACAGGGCAGTATCAATCACAGTTCGATTGGCATCAATCTGGCGACACTGGTCCTGGTCTGGGTGGCGGTGGGCGGCCGGGGGAATCTGACCGGCGCGCTGATTGGTACGCTTTTGCTGCAGTTTTCCGAGACCAAGCTCAATTCCGTTTTTTCCGGCATCTCAGCTGATTTTGCCCAGTATTGGAAACTGGTCCTGGGTTTGCTCTTGCTGTTGATTGTTTTTGTCATTCCCCGGGGCCTGATTGGAGTTCTGCTGGATTATCAGCAGAGCCGGCAGGACCGTGACAGAAAAGCTGCAATTATGCAGAAGGAGGTTAACCGTCATGGCGCCAACCCTTAACCCTGAAGCAGCGCCGGTGTTATTGGAGACCCGCGGGCTCAGCGTGAACTTTAATGGCTTTCAGGCCCTGAGTGATATCAGTCTGAGCATCCGTCAGGGCGAGCTGAGAGTCATCATTGGCCCCAATGGTGCCGGCAAAACCACTTTTATGGATTTAATTACCGCTAAAGCCAGGCCCAGCGCCGGTCAGGTGTTATTTGAAGGCCAGGACATTACCGGAAAATCAGCCGCTGAAATTGCGCGCCGTTATAAGATTGGTCGCAAGTTTCAGGGGCCGAATGTATTTGATAATATGACCGTGGCGGAAAATATCGAGCTGGCCATAGCGGGCTATGAAAGCCTGCCACAAAGCCTCTTTTTCCGAGCCTCCGCCGCGTTCCGGCATCGGGTCACTGAAATCCTAGAGCAAATTGAATTGGCTGACTACCGTGATTTTATGGCGACGGATCTCTCTCACGGTCAGCGGCAATGGCTGGAAATCGGGATGGTTTTTGCCCAGGATCCCAAGCTGATCATCCTGGATGAACCGACTTCCGGTATGACCGCGGATGAAACCAAAAAAACCGGAGAGATGATTAAAAAGCTTAAGGGTGAGCATACGATTTTGGTGGTGGAACATGATATGGACTTTGTCCGCCAGGTTGCCGATTACGTAACGGTGTTCAACTTCGGGAAACTATTAGTTGAGGGAACCCTGGAGGCGGTACAGCAAAATCCTGAGGTTCAGGCCGTATATCTGAAGGAGGCAGACTAAATGTTGCTGGATGTGTCTCACATAACGGTTGCCTACGGAAAAAGCCTGGTCATTCAGGATTTGTCCTTTTCTGTAGCCGCGGGTAGCCGCACCGCCATTTTAGGCCGCAACGGAGTAGGCAAGACGACGCTGCTGAGAAGTCTCATGGGTATTCTGCCGCTTTCAGCCGGACAAATGTCCTATCAGGACCAGTCGCTGGCTAAACTGAAAACTTATCAGCGTTCTTTGGCGGGGATCGGTTATGTCCCGCAGGGGCGCGAAATCATACCGCAGCTGACCGTAGCAGAAAATCTGGAATTAGGCACCCTCACCCGCAAGAATATATCAGTCCGGGCCAAGAAGGCATGGGCGCTTGACTACTTTCCGATGCTGCGAAATCACTTGAACCGAGCCGGCGGCGTCCTGTCCGGAGGGCTGCAGCAGCAGCTGGCTTTAGCCCGCTGTTTGATCTGCGAACCGCAGATTATCTTGCTGGATGAACCGACTGAAGGGATCCAGCCCAATATTGTGGCCGATCTGGCCCTCACGCTTAAAAAGATTGCCGCTGAAACCGGCATCACCATATTGCTGGTAGAGCAGAATCTGAAATTTGCCCGGCGCGTAGCTGATGATTTTCTGATTATGCAAAAAGGTTCCATTGTAGCCGCGGGACCGATGGCGGCTTTAGACGAGCAGATCATTCAGCAGTATCTGTCGGTTTAGCCGCAGGACGCCGGGAGCAGCGGAGGCTGCGCTTGCTTTTTTGCCGTTTATGCTGAAGCCAAATAAGACTTGCCGTGAGGGCCAGGCCCAGGCAGATACCTATGCCATCAATCAGCGTATCTTTAAACTGACCTGACCGGCCGGGCACCCAGCGTTGGTGCAGTTCATCCAAACAGGCCAGCAGGTAGCTGCCGGCTAAAGCCAGGCCAACCAGCCAGGCAGACGGCCAGGGGCAGCCTGCCCGCAAGGTCAGCAGCAGCAAGGCGGCTAAAACCGCATATTCAGTCAGATGCGCGAACTTTCTTAATGACAAGCCCAAAAGCAGGACGGTTTCAGAAGCCGCCTCCTGATCCACATGGATGCCCAATAAGCGGGCCACCCAGTCACTAAAGGCTGAAGACTGCTCCCCTGGTTGGGCTGACATCAGCGTAATCAGGAGGATCTGCCCCAGGGTCAGGCTTAAAAAAAGCCAGAACCGCCGCGGCAAAAACGCGTGATGTAAAGAGGCCTTGCCGTGCTTGGGGGGGATAAGATGCTTTTTGCTAAACACAAGCCGGACACGCCTTTCAGTTTAAATCAAAGTGATCCGGATCATGGCGGTCACCAGGTAAAGCCTTTTTTTCCGAATCCGCCTTGGCAGCCGGTGCTGCCGGATTGCTGGCAGCAGACAGCTGCTCCTGGTTAATCATTTCCATTTTTTCTTTGGCCTTTTCAAAGCGGTTCTTACTTCTCACGACCTTGACAATCAGAAGGGCCAGTAAAATCAAGAGAATCGCAATCAACAGCAACGCCAGTTTGGGGAAACCAGTCTTACTAACCACCTGATCCACAACCCGTGCCGGGGTCAACGGAACTTTGGTACTGCTGACGGCGGTGGTATCCGATTCAACGTTGGTCAGCCGGCCGGTATTGTCTATAAGCGCGACCTGGTTCTGGAGTTTGGCTAATTTTGTCTGATCACTTAAGAGCTCGTACAGCTGATCACTTAAGTGATCCGGACAGATTACGACATATACCTTTTTGCTGTAATTCCAGGGAGAGGCCACGACCTCAAGGATAATTTTATCCGCCAGACCTTCGGCAGTCACCCCGGCATCAGACTGAAGATCAAACTGGCCATTACCCAGTGGCACCACAGGCAAACTTGCGGTCAGCTCCTCCGGCCAATCTGCAGCCGCCTCATTGTCGGTCAGGAAAAGTAGGTTTTCTGAGTTTTTCTGACTGACCTCTGCCACGGTCTGCACGTACTCCCATTGCAGTGCGGCGCCGGTATTCTGCCCGGCTCGGAAAGCCATCAGAGCGGCTGAGCTCAACTGAGCTTCGCTCAAAGCATCCGTGCTGATAAAGGCAATCTGAGGATCGTCCGCCTGCAGCGTATCCGGTAAAGCAAAGGCCGGAAATGAAGCCAGCGTGGGCTGCAGCGCATTGGTTCCATTGGCAAAATAAACCAGACTGTCCTGATTTATCTGGGTCCAGGCCGTATCGGAGTAATCCTTGGAGCAATCAATTTTACCAATATAGTTGTATACTTCCAGCTTTAGTTCAACCGGATTGTCCTGCAGGGCTGATTCCGGAAGCTTAACTTTCAGGGTCCCGTTTTCCGCATTGGAGTCAGAAAGCTGAATACTGGTCACGGCTTCGCCGTTTATATACGCAGTCATGACTGAATAATCGGCCAACAGAGCTTCAGAATGCCTGAAATGCACTTCCACATACGAATCACTGCCGCTGATAACGGATTCAGGCTGAGCAAGCTGCAGCGTTGTGCTTTGATGAAACGCGCCAGCTAATAGGATGTTACTGTAATCAAAATCGGCCAGGGTATAATAGCCATCTTCATGATAGTCCGCACTCTTGGTGTTTTGACTTAAGGCGGTAGTAATAACTGAGTCTTGTCCGCTCAACTGTGCCAGCTGAGCACCATTGGAGGTAAAGGCAACCGCTTTTTGCAGCCCGGCGGCATCCGCCCCGCTGACTGTAAAGCTGGTAGTCTGGGCATTACCTTCAACCGCCAGGTAGCCTTGTTCAGCGGCTAAGGCCGGGAGCTTGATGCCCAAAGCGCTCAGAGCGTCTGACTGCCCCAGGTAAAGCGTCGGGCCTGCAAGATCAGGCAGGCGACCAGTCAGGACGGTTTCATCCAGGGTGCTGAGTGCGGGGTACTGACTCCCGGCCCCCATATTGAAATTCAATAAAACCCTGACGGCGCTGGCGTCCGGGTCTTGGGGCAGGACAACGGTCACAGCCGGATTTGCGGTTAAGCTGGCCGTGTCAAAGAGCTGATTCATCACCTGTCCTAAACTCAGCTGACCATAGTTTAAGATATCCAGGCTAAGGCTTGAAGCCTGACTTAAGGTCAGCCAGTTGGCCGGATCATCAATATCCGCGCATTCGCCTTCAATGGAGCGCTGCGCGCTGATAATCTGCAGTTCATTGAGGCTGCCGTCAAGCCGGAACAGCTCAGCCGGAAGGCTGACCGTCCAGGTTCCAGCCAGATCATTAAGCAAAGGTTTAATCCAGGTACTGGATACGGGGGTACCGTTAAGCTGCAGGGTCAGACTGGAATAGCTATCAAGCAGTGTATCCGTAGCCGTGATTTTTAATGTCAGTACATTATCATCACCCAGTTCAGCTCCTGTGGGCAGCCTAAACCAATAAGATGTTGTGTTCCGGGGTAACAGCAGCACCTGATCTTCAGCAAAGAGCTGTAACGCATACGCAGATGAAGCGGTTGCCGCTGTTGTCACTGGCTGTTGAGTCGCAGCAGGCTGCTCAGTTTCACTCGCTGCTGCGGCTGTGGTTGTGGCAGCGGTTTCCTTAGCCAGCAGTGGCGTGGCCGGCAGCAGCAGCAAGGCACTAAACACCCCCGCCAAGATAGTAGGTATCTTTTTATTCAGTCTCATTTTTACCTCTCCTGCTCCGCGTCAGACGTACCGTCTGCCGCAGTTTGCTGGTCCAAGCCATGCAAAGTTTTTTCCCAATAATAAGGTTTGGAAATCAATTGGCCTAAAGCTTTATAGGCCGCAATACTCATCAACACCCAGTATACCGGGGTTAGCAAGCCATAGTGGATTAAATTATACGAGAATGGCTGCCGCTTTTTGAGCGCGCAGTCTCTGATGACATAATAGGTGCCAACCATATTCATGTAAATGAACAGGAAATTTCCTATAACTAACTGTACCAACGCGACGTAGTAAAGCAAGCCGGGAAACAGTGCCTGAACCCAGGCGGCCTGAGTCAGCAACCAGTATAGCATAAGGCCCCAGAAGATAGGATTAATCAGCGGTAAGAAAGGGGTGCCAAATATCATAGCCAGATAGCCCAAAAAGCCTTTGAAGCCCAGTTGACGGACAAAGCGAATGGGGTGTCTCATATGGACGAAAAAGGTCTGCATATACCCTTTGATCCACCTGGAGCGCTGCCGGATCCAGTTTCCCACCTTACTGTTAGCTTCTTCCCAGGTTCGGGAATCAATAATCGCGGTTTTATACCGGTATTTATATAGTCTTATGCCCAGATCAGCGTCCTCCGTCACATTGAAGGGATCCCAGCCGCCTACTTGCCGCAAAAAGCTCATCTTAAAATGATTCGAGGTCCCGCCCAGCGGTATCGGCACATCCACCTGCATGATACCGACTAAAAGCATTTCAAACCACATGCTGTATTCCTGGGTAAACATCTTAGTCAGGGTATTTTGCTGACTGTTGAAGTAGTTGAGCTTGGCCTGCACACAGACATAGGCCGGCGGCAATTTTTTGAAGGCTAAACAGGCTTTTTTCAGTTGATCCGGTTCTGGACGGTCTTCGGCATCATAAATAACCACATACTCACCCCTGGCCTGCAGCAGCCCGTAATTACAGGCTTTGGGCTTAGTTTGCGGCTTAGACGCAGGTACGACCAGGGGCGTAAAATAGGGCGGCAAATGCAGGGACTTTACTAAGGCAATCGTTTCCGTATCATCTTGCTCCAAAAGAATGCGCACATCCATTTTATACTTTGGATAATCCATCTTTCGGATGCGCTCAATTAACTGCAGGAGCACCTCTTTTTCTTTATACACAGGGATTAATAAAGTATAGACAGGCAGTTTGCTCTCATCAATGGCGGAGACCTCCTGATCTGAAAAGCGCAGCTGGGCATTGTCATTTACGCCCTTCTATAAATGGAACGGCTATTCACAAACCCGCAGATTTATAGGTCTGAATAACTACGTATCGGCATTTAAAGATACCTATTTCTGGCGATCCTTAATCAACACCTTGATATACGGTTTTGGCTCGACCTTACTTCAGAATGTCTTTGGTTTGTTGATTGCCCTTTTGGTCAATCAAAGGTTCCGGGGCAGGAATGCCGTCCGGACCATTGTCTATATGCCCATCATGATCTCCGGTTTCATCATGGGCTTGATCTTGTACTATTGTGTTCAGTTGGATATAATTAGCCAGATCCGGCAGGCAGGCCTGGTCACTGATAATCAGATATTCATGTTCGTCCTGATATAAATAATTGAAATTTTCGACACCTAAAATCAGGTATTCCAGCGGATGCCTGGCACTGGACCATTCGGTATGTACAATGTTAGGATTCACAATGACAAAATCATTTTTCTCCACGGGAAAATGATTGTTCTCAATCATGAATTCGCCTTTTCCGCTTATAATATAGTAAAACTCTGTAAACGGATGCGCATGCGGGAAACTAGGCCAGTCATGTTCAAATTTGGAATAGCTGACATATAACAGACTGGGTAGTTTTTGATCCCTCAAGTTGGTTTCTATTTGATACCTGGTAAAACTCATGCCCTTCCCCCCCGCTAGTAATTGATTAACACATCAGGTCCTGTTTTGAAAGTTCGTTCAGCTACATATTCATAATTCACGAATAAAACCGGGTTGCAGCGCTTTCTGCATCCCGGTTTTGACAGTTGTCTATAACATTTTTTAAAATCGAACACTAAAATAATATAGTCGGCACTGACGTGCTTATAGCTTACCGCCTGAGGTAGCGATGCCTTGAATAAATTGTTTTTGAAAGAACAGATATAGAATTATCATGGGTAAGCTGGCTATTAGTGAAGCAGCCATTAACTCAGGATAATTAGAGCTGTATTGTCCTTGCATTGTGGCCAGGGCAGCAGACAAAGGCATCATTTTATTGCTAGTGTTAATGACTAGCGGCCACATCAGATCTTTATACGCAAACAAAGCAGTAAATATAGCTAAAGCGGCCAAAGTAGACCGGGTCAGAGGAGCCATGACAAATAAGAAGGTCTGCAGGATATTGCAGCCATCCAGTCGCGCCGCTTCTTCCAGATCTTTGGGTAAGCTCATATAGGCTTGTTTCATTAAGAACGTTCCAAACGCACTGACTAAGCCCGGAAAGACTAAGGCAAAGATTGTGTTGGTCATCTTGATTGCGCTTACCATCAAGTACTGCGGAATGATAAAGATCTGGCTGGGAATCATCATCTGGAAGAGAACCAGGGCAAACATCAGATTTTTGCCTTTGAAGTTCAATCGAGCAAAAGCATAACCTGCAAACGTAGATGTCAGGCAAGCACAAACCACACGCCAAAAGATCAGCAACAGTGTGTTTTTATAGAGCAAGAGGAAATTCATGTTTTCCCAGACGGTAATAAACGCATCCGGCAGCCATTTGGACGGAAAAATGACAAAAGGATTGACACTGGTTGATTCCGTAACCGTCTTAAAGGCGGTAAGAATCATCCAGGCAAATGGAATGATCATAATAATAGAAAATATGATCAAAACCAGATGAATCAGCAGGGTCGTAAACAAGTTTTTAGATGATCGCATCCTATCGTCCCCCTTTAATTATAAAAAACCCATTTCTTCTGCAGTTTCATCTGTAAAGCTGTAATCAGCATGATGACTGCTAAAAGCAGAATAACAATGGTAGAACCATAACCTTTATTTCCATTGACAAACGAATACTGGTAAAACAGGTAAACGATTGTCTGAGTTTTGGGGAGAGCGGGGTTGCTCTTGGACATAATCATGTAGATAGAGTCAAAGACCTGCAGTCCGCTGATCACACTGGTAACCAGGACAAAAAAGATCATGGGGGACAGCAAGGGCAGCGTAATCCTGAAAAAAGCAGCGGGACCAGTCGCGCCGTCAATAGCGCCCGCTTCATAATAATCCTTGGGGATATCCTGTAGCCCCGCTAAAAAGAGGACCATATTGTAGCCAATACTGGACCAGATACCAATCACGGCAATACTGATCCAGGCGATCGCAGGGTTGGATATCCATTCAATTTTAGTATGAAAGAGATGATTGAGCAGTCCAAATTGTGAATTATACAACCACTTCCAGACCATGGCTACAGCCGCCGGCGCTGCAATCATAGGTAGAAAGAAAATAGCCCGGTACACAGCACGTCCGCGCATTTTACGATTCAGCAATACAGCTAAAACCAGTGCTATGGCAATTGACACCGGCACCTGCAGAAGGGTGAGTTTAAGTGTATTCCATAGCGCCTGCCAGACCTCTGAATCCTTTAGTAATTGAATGTAGTTCTGCCCGCCTATGTAAATATTCCCTCTGCCAAAATCTCCGGTTCGAAAAAAAGTCTGGTAGAAGGATTGGAGCATCGGCCAGATATTCAAAATAACTAAGCCCAGCATGGTAGGAAATATAAAAAGCCATCCCCACAGATTTTGACTTTTTTCCCAGTAAGTCAATCCAGGGCGGCGGTGATTGCCTGAAATAGCAACGTTTTTTTTATTCATCATTCAAGCATTCCCTTCGTATCAAGTAGCAAAAGCTGCCCCACTCTAGAGTGAGGCAGCTCAGCATATGTTAGCTGTTTTCCTGAGAAATTGCGGTATTCATTTCTTGTGCGACAGATTTGCACACACTTTCCATCTGTGATGTATCGGTCCAGGCTGACACAAACGCTTGATTGGCCGCATCCTCCCATACCGTTGTTTTATAAGTATAAGGGCGCAGAATTAGTTCATTAGTCGCGTCGCCGGTTTGTTCGGTCGTTACGTCAAGGTAAGCCTGAAGATTAAACAGATCTGTATTCTGAGCCCAGGCATCAGAAGTATTCAGATACGCTGACATGGTGACGCCCAATTCAGCCTGTTTTAATTGCATATCTTTGCTGCCCAGCCACTCCAGTAACGTCCAGCAGTCATCCGGCCGCTCGCTGGTAGCAGAAGCAGTCCATCCTAAACCATTACAAATAGACGCTCTGGTCTTGGTTGAGGCTGCGTAGGGTAAAACAGCCACATCGCAGTTTTCCGCAACGTATTCATTACTCTTAAATGCGGGTACCATCCATGATCCCTGGGTAGTCATAGCAACCGTACCAGACTCAAACAGTACATCATCACCGGTCTCTGACATGGTCGTTACATCTGGGCAAGTATCCGCCACAATTTTACCCACCAGTTCCATAGCCTCAATGGTTGTAGGATCGTCATAAGCAGACGTTTTTTTGTCATCAGATAAAACCTTGCCGCCCATGGAATAAATCACATTATAATAGCCAGCCTGGTTATTACTGGGGCTCAGCGTAAAGCCATACTGAGATCCGTCAGATTTAGTCAATTTTTTTGCGTTTTCGTACAAGTCATCCCATGTCCAAGTTGCGTCTGGGTATGAAAGCCCCGCAGCATCAAACATGGTTTTGTTATACCAGAGTGCTATGGTGTCATAATCTTTAGGGATACCGTAAGTGGCTCCATCATAGGTATACAGGTCGGTTATCTCGCTCATATAATTGCTCAGATCAATTTCAGTACTATCAGCAATATAATCATCCAATTTTAAGAGCAGGCCGTTTTTCATATACATCTGTGAGACATTAGAGTGCATCCACATGACATCAGGTAATCCGCCTGCCTGAGCGGCCGCTTCGAGCAGTGTCCAGTAGCTGTCCCAGCTTTTTACCTGTAAGTCCGTTTTGATACCGGTCTTTTCAGTAAACTCATCCAGAATTTCCTGAATGCCCGGCTGTTGGTTGGTATCCCAGATCAATACTTCCAAAGCATCAGAAGAGCCTGATGGGGTCAGCGAGTCCTCTGAGGTAGCTGTGCTTTCATCTCCGGTGGCAGTAGTGGCACCGGTATCAGTTGCCTGGGTGTCAGCAGACTTAGTGGTAGTCGTTCCCGTCGAGCTGCCCGAGGAACTGCAGGCAGTCATCGTAAGGGTCAAAGCTCCCGCCAGCAATGCCGACAAAATACTTTTTGTTTTCATAAACAATCCTCCTTATTTTTATGAACAAATGTACTTATTTGTCCATATGCATACGGCAGTGTCAATAGTTTTGTGTAAACCTCTTGCAGTCCTGAAGTGCGATTATTTATTCATATAGCAGCTCCAGTTCATAGGTGACACTACCAAAACCGTGGTGCTTACGCTGCTCTGACTGCGCAT
>JAQWFM010000100.1 GCA_028704415.1 Oscillospiraceae bacterium
GGCCGAACTTGATCAGGCGGTAGAACAGGCCGTAAAAGTCCATGGGCCCTATCTGATGCGGGTCTTTGTCCGCCAAAAAGAAAATGTTTACCCCATGATCCCCGCTGGCAAGGATCCTCAGGATCTGATTATGCCGGGGATGGATTTATGAGCGGCCGACATTTGACCGCAACCTGCTGAGCAGGAGAAATAAAGCTAAGTTAATGAAAAAAGGCCGCTGATGGTTTAGAATAAGTCTAAATCGTTGGCGGCTGTGTTTTGCAGCAAGCCCGCGTCTATGCTTCGCTGTCAGCTAAGGTACGACATAAACCAGCCTGCTGACCAGAAAGGATGAAACAATGCTGAAATTAGATTTTACCCATGCCGCTTCCTTTTTCAAAGAACATGAATTGGCCCATTTGGAGCCGCAGCTGAATCTGGCCAGGACTCAGCTGCTGGAAAAAACCGGGCCCGGCAATGATTTTTTAGGTTGGGTTAATTTACCCGGTGAGTATGATCAGGAGGAGTTTGACCGTATTGTCAGCGCGGCTGAATACATTAAGGCTAATGCGGATGTGCTGGTGGTTATTGGTATCGGCGGTTCCTATTTGGGGGCCAGAGCTGTGATTGAGGCGCTGAAACCATATTTTCAGCCAGCTGCAGCCAAACCGGCGGTTGAAGTCATATTTGCCGGCTATAATCTCAGCGGCAGTTATCTGGCCGATCTGATCGATTATTTACAGGATAAGCGCGTCGCATTAAATGTGATTTCTAAATCCGGGACAACAACAGAGCCCGCTATTGCTTTCCGAATTCTCAAAGCCTATATGGAAAAGCGTTATGGCCGGGCTGAAGCCAGACAGCGGATTTTTGCGACTACCGACCGCAGCCGCGGCGCCCTGAAGGGCCTGGCGGATGAAGAAGGCTATGATACCTTTGTGGTGCCCGATGACGTGGGCGGCCGTTTTTCTGTGCTGACTGCCGTGGGCTTGCTGCCCATTGCGGCGGCCGGATATGACATAACCCTTTTGATGAAGGGGGCTGAGGAGGCGCGTCAGACTTATTTGCTGACGGAACATCAGGGATTTAATGACGCGGAAACTTATGCCGCCATCCGCACCTGCCTGCTGCGTAAAGGCTATGATACCGAAATTGTGGTGAATTATGAACCCCAGCTGCACTACTTTACCGAGTGGTGGAAACAGCTTTACGGGGAAAGCGAAGGTAAAGACCATCGCGGCTTATTACCCGCCGGGGTCGATTTTACATCTGACCTGCACTCTATGGGTCAGTTTATCCAAGACGGCCGGCGCGGCCTGCTGGAAACCGTCCTGCATGTCACCAGGCCCCGCCGGGAACTCACGGTCCCGCAGGTCAAAGACAACGCGGACGGCCTGAATTTCCTGGCCGGGATGGATATGCTGGCGGTCAATGATAAAGCTGTAGCCGGAACGGTGTTAGCACATGCAGATGGCGGGGTGCCTAATCTTTTGCTGACGGTTGACGGTATTGATGAAGCTAACCTGGGACGGATGATTTACTTTTTTGAATATGCCTGCGCGCTCAGCGGCTATTTGAACGCTGTTAATCCGTTTGATCAGCCTGGGGTTGAAGCATATAAAAAGAATATGTTTGCCTTGTTAGGTAAGCCTGGTTATGAGGAACAGCGCGCCAGGCTGCAACAGCAGCTTAAGTCCTGAGCTTTAAGCTTGCGGGGGGTCGCCTGGCCAGGCCTTGCGGGCGCCGCTTCCGGCGTGTGCTCCGGGCCTGACTGAGAGGCAGTGCCTATTCCTGGCGGCTGCTCAAGTCAGAATGTACCGGATAAGTCTTGTCATAACCGGTACTGCAGTCTCCTGAGCGAGGTTGCAGCTACCGGCTATTGTCTGTCCAGAGAAAGGCGTGAAGAAATTGGCTGAAAGTCATATTGTTTTACCTTCATATATAGCGTCTGACATGATCCTGCAGCAAAACAGTGAGCTGCCGGTCGTGGGCTTGGCTGCGCCAAATCAAACGGTGGATCTGACTTTGGAGCGCTTTCCGGCACCAGGTCATTTAGCGCCCAGACTTTCCCGGCAATTTGGGGTGATCCACCGGGACAGCCAGGTGACTGATGAAAGAGGCCACTTTCGCTTTTTGCTGCCGCCCCAAAAAGGTGGGTTTGAACGGTACCTATTGACCATTAGCACGGCCGAGCGCCGCAAGGGCACGGTGCCGGAACCTTATGTCCGGGCGCCGGGTATGCCTAAGCCCCTGCCGGATATGAAGGTCTTTGACAATATCCTGTTTGGTGAAGTCTGGATTTCAGCCGGCCAGGATAATATGGCGATGCCGCTGGCTTTTGCCGATAAAGGGGACTATCGTTCCGTTTTGGATCAAAATGATACGATCCGCTTCTTTCTGCAGGCCGAAGAAGGCCTGGAAAGCGGTCAGCCATACTCTTTTCAGCCTCTGGAGCAGGCAAGCGGAGCCAGATGGACCAGACAGGGCCAGATTCTGGACCTGCGCCGGGTCAGCGCGGTAGCGGCACATTTTGCTTTACGCTTGCAAGAACGCCTGGCCGTGCCGATTGGCATTGTATCAACTGAAAGCAGCGGCAGTCTGCTGCACAGCTGGATAGACCGGCGCAGGCTCTATGCTATGCCTGACGCCGTCACGCATCTCAAAAAAATCAAAATGTACCGGACTGAGGCAGATTGGGAGACCACCGGCCCAAAAGCCAGGTTTCAGCCCTTTGTGTTTTTCAACCATAAGATTGCCCCTTTGACCGGTTTGGTCTGCCGGGGTGTCTTGTGGTACCAGGGGGAAAGTGACGTAGCTTTTCCTGATTATTATGCCTCCGCTTTTCCCGCATTGCTAAAATCCTGGAGCCGGGTTTTCAAGGCGGCCGAAGGCGGTAAACTGAACTTGATTTACTGTCAATTGGCGCCTTACTTTTATCAAACCTTAAAACCGGCCGCCTTAAGCCGTTTTAATCTGATGCTGGCCGCCTTAAGGAAAACGTTGCCGTGGCCCTCAGCTTTAGTCAGCTTGTATGATATTTCACCGGAATATCATAATTTGCCGGATTCCTGGCGGCATCCGCTGCATCCCCAGGCTAAGGCACCGGTGGGTCAGCGGATGGCCGAGCTGTCGCTAGGCTTGTGTTATGGACAAAACAGCCCGGCCACTTCGCCCTATCTTTTGCAAGCTCGCGTGGTTGGTAATAAATTTATGCTTAATTTTGAAACCGGGCAGCAGAATCTGACTATAAGAAAAGGCGAAAAGCTTTTAAAAGGGTTTTCCCTGGCCGGTGCGGATGGTATTTTCAGACCGGCCCAGGCCCGGATTCTCTTTGGGGTGCAAGTGATGGTATGGCATGATGATATCAGCCAGCCCTGCAACTGCGCTTACGCGGCATATGATCTGAATCTTGACAGTAATCTGGTTACCGAGAATGACTTGCCGGTGCAACCGTTTTCCACTAACGCCAGGCTGCCGCTGAATCAGGTATGGGCGCCGCTGTTAACTCTGGATACGCTGCAAATCTGGGCCTTTACCGGCAACGAAGACCGTCCGCTGCCGGATCAGGCGGGTTTTCAGGAGTTGCTGTATGCTCCGCCGACCAGCGGCTGCCGTTACCAGATTGATCACGAACACTTCCGGGATGAAGTCGCCACGCTTCGAATTGACTATCGGAGTGACAGCATGCGCTTTCCCCTGCTGCAGGTAAATAAGCTGAAATCACTCCAGCCGCCGCTGGATATGACGATTTATCAATGGCTGACCGTTTATGTCTTTAATCCGGACGACCGACAAAAAACACTCAGCTTAAGCCCTGAGCTGCCTGAAACCGTGATTGAGGCTAAACTCAACTGGCAAAAACTCAGTCTGCCGGTACCGGGAGACTTAACAACCGCCCAGGGGTTTCCCCAGCTCGTGGTGAGGGATAATCTCAGAACCGGCACTCTCCTGATCAGTCAGATCCAGCTGTGGCGTAAAGATCCAGGGGTGGAGGCAGGAGGGTGACCCAGCAGGAAGACCTGAAAAGGAAACTGGAGGCAGCCGGACTTACCTTAAAATACCGTTTGGGCCAGAACTTTTTGGCAGATCGTGCATTGACCCGGAGCCTGGCCGGCTTTGCCGGCGTAACGCCGGGTGATGCGGTGCTGGAAATCGGACCGGGTGCGGGCGCGCTGAGTCAGGCCTTGCTTGACGCGGTCGCTCCGGACGGGATGGTCGTGGCCTATGAAATTGATCAGGAGTTGAAGCCGTTGCTGCAGGATCTGGCAGCGCGCTATCCTGCCTTTCAGTTTGAGCTGCAGGATGCGGTAAAAGTGAACTTCAGTCAGGATTTCTTAAACCGAATTGATCAGCGCCCCTATAGAATCGCGGCCAATCTGCCCTATTATCTGACCTCAAAGCTTATGGAAAAATGCCTCTGTGAATTACCGCAGGCCAAGTCTATGGCTTTTATGATACAGGAAGACGTTCTGGAACGCCTGGTGGACCAGGGGGCTAAAAAACAGGCTGGTCCGCTCACCGCCTTGATGCAGTCATACGGAACTCTGCATATTGCTAAACATATTCCTGCAACTGCTTTCTATCCGCGTCCCCGGGTTAATTCAGCTTTTATTGTCTTGCGTGCTTATAATCAGGCGAATAATCTCCAGCCGCAGGCGGCGGCTTTACTTAGGCAGGAACCGCTGAAATGGCAAAGCTTTCTGCACAGCTGTTATCGGCAGCGGCGGAAAACGCTGGTTAATAATTTAAAAAATACAAATCTAAATGGTAAATATAGGCTAGATGCTGATAAAGTTAAGACAACATTACAAAATCTTTCCCTGCGTGAAGACAGTCGGGCAGAAAATCTGGATCCGGATGAACTGGCTCAAATGTATCAAAGGTTAACTGCTGCCATCTGACTTATTAATCCCGGCGCAGCGGCCGGTTAACGGTCAGCGCCTGAATTATGTGCCAGGTAAGAGCTTCCGATCGTCCCAAATGACAGTCTAAACGTTACAACTTGCGTTAACGGCCCTGTTTGAATCGATAAACTATTTACAGTATCCCGGTGGTCTATGTTATCATGATACGACATTGGCCACGACGGCAATCTGTCAGATGTCATTGCGGCCGGATTGTGAATGTCCGTAGAGGGAAGATCGGAAGAGCGTCGTGTAGGG
>JAQWFM010000051.1 GCA_028704415.1 Oscillospiraceae bacterium
TAAATCCACGACTGCCTCCCCAACTTAAGGGAGCTTTTATTATGTCTCTTTTTTCTTTAAATGCGTTTAGTGCAATCATGTAAAAAGGAAACATGTAGAATAAAAAACATATGATCGTAACCACTAAACGAATGATTGAAGCAGTCATATTCCTATTGGGTTTATGCTTAGCTGATTCTTGA
Organism: Oscillospiraceae bacterium; assembly: GCA_028704415.1. Classification (GTDB taxonomy): domain Bacteria; phylum Bacillota; class Clostridia; order Saccharofermentanales; family Fastidiosipilaceae; genus JAAVLZ01. The sequence continues at coordinate 183 of JAQWFM010000051.1, forward strand.
GACCTGTTCAATATCATGCTGCAACCTCCTTCCGCTTGCCTAATACAGCCTGAGTCACTGCGATAACCGCAGTAAATAGGAACAGTACAATTGCTTCAGTCTGCCCGACACCATACTGCTTAGCTGAAAACGCCTTTTGGAACACATACATAGCAGCTAAAATGGTTGAACCATACGGTCCACCTTCAGTCAAAGACAAGTTGACATCATAAACCATAAAGCAACGTGTAATGGTTAGAAACAAGCAAATTGTAAATGAAGATCGCATTAGTGGAAGGACGATATATCTGGTCATCTGACCTTCTGTGCATCCATCTATTTTAGCTGCTTCTCTAACATCTGTTGGGACACCAGTAAGTCCAGCAATATATATTAACATCATATATCCTGATAATTGCCAGACTGTCACAATAACCAGCGCGGCAAAAGCACCAGAAAAAGAAGAGAGCCAGGACTTTTGAAAGATGGGCAGGCCACTAATAGAACCAATATATACCAGGATACGGTTAAAAATAAACTGCCAGATATAACCTAAAATAATGCCACCGATTAGATTAGGCGTAAAAAATCCAGCCCGAAAAAAACTCTTGCCACGAAGTTTTCCGGTAACTAAAAGAGCCAGTAAAAATCCAATTAGATTGACAAGAATAACTGAAAATAGAACATATAGCAAAGTCAATCCTAATGATTGCCAGAAGGGTACGTCCGCCGCCATTGCTCTATAGTTAGCCAAGCCCACAAAAGGCTTCTCTTTTGATAGACCATCCCAACTAGTAAAAGTTAGGTAGACGCCATATATAAAAGGGATAATAACAACAGATAAAAATGCCAGAGTTGCTGGGCCGGCAAAAATCAAAAACGTGCCAACCTGATTCAATTTTGCACACTTAGTTTTCATAACCCTTTTCCTTTCTGTGACAAGACTTAATCATTCTGCCTGCCGGTATGAATGCAGTAGGTTCAGGGAGGAGTCCCCCTGAACCATCAATCACATCACCAAATTATTATTCTTGAGTTTCCCAGTAAGCTTGAACTTCATTTGCAAACTCAGTTCGGTCAATTTGACCGCCTAGATATTTTTGCATAATCGCACCTACCGTTGACCAGTGATCTCCAGGGTAATCCGTGACGCCAGGGAATAGCTGGCCCGCATTGCTATACTGTTGAACACTTATTCCAAGATCATTATTGGCTTCTTCAGTGATATTACTGAACGGAGGAACCAAAGAACAATCTTCAACCATCACTTTAACGCCTTCAGGTGTATTAACTAACCAGTCCAAGAAATCTTTCGCAGCAGCCTGTTGTTGTTCATCATTACACGTTTTATCCACCATGATATGTTTTGAAGCAGATCCAGCTAAATATGAATTAACGTTAGCGTTACCTTCGGTATCGTTTTGTACCACAGGCATAATGCCTAATTGAGTGTCATCTTCAATATAGTCTGAAATTTCAGCCCATGCCCAGTTTCCATTGAACCAGAAAGCAATTTCCCCTTCGGCTAAATCAGCAGCATTCTCATCATAATCAGCCGCCAGTGGGTCATCTTTATTAATGTTATATGCCATCAAAACGTCATATGTATCCATTAAGCTATTAAATCTGGCATTTTCAGATAAGGTTTGGCTCCCATCCTTTAAACCATTTATAAAACTTTCAGCGCCTTCAAGCGTACCATCCTGCTCTTCGTATACCAAGGTAAAATAGTGACCTGCGTTGCTCCAATCTTCAGCATTTAAAGCAACTGGAGATGTCATACCGGCAGCTACTAACTTATCTAGCAAGGCCTTGAAATCATCTAAGTTAGTTATTGAAGATGGATCCCATGATTCACCAAGCGTTTCTTCAATTACAGTTTTGTTATACATCAAACCACGAGCTTCAATACAAAAGGGAAAACTGTATAACTTCCCATCTGCACTGTAGCCATACTTTGTTCCACCATTTTCAGCCCAAGACTGATCAGACAAATCAACCGCATTTTCACTACTTACATCAACGATATCTTGAATATCACCCATAATAAGAGCTGGTGCATTGTTTGCAGCATAACGTGCAGATATCTCTTGGGATGGTGAGCCACTACCAATGGTATAAACCTCTAAGGTTGCTCCCGTTAGTTCGCTCCACTGTTTGGCCGCATCTTCTAATTGAGATTGAATCTCGCTTTTAGTATTTAGCATTTCAATACTGACACCACTGAAATCTTGACGATTTGTGCTTGATGATGCTGACTCATCTGTTTCAGTTTCTGTTTCTGAAGATTCAGCAGAGCTTTGAATACTGTTTTCTGAAACCGCTTGCTCTTTAGTGGACGCTGTAGTTGTACTAGTTGACCCTGCTGTTGAACAGGAAGTCAGCATTGCAGCGGTTATAACAACTGCCGTTACTGTTGAAATCAGCTTTTTCATTTCATCCTCCTAATTAGTTATTATGCCTTTTTGTAACGTTTCATTTTCGTCATGTCAGTGCACTTGACGTCTATGTTCATATTATCGTACAGTTTTGTAATTTCAACACGGTATTATAGACTAAATTTCTCAATCTTATTTGTTAAATATATCATATTTAACCGTGTCATCGCACTGTGTATAATGATTATCAAGTTAAGCAAGGGAGCATTGCGGTCTTCATTATATTGAATCGTTTCATATTTGCTCATACTAATAGACTAAAACGTAACGATCGGAGGATAAAATGAAATTCATTGAAAACAAAATCATGCTGATCACCTACAGTGACTCCCTGGGGCACAATATGAAAGAGCTGCGCCAGATCCTGCAGACCTATATTGGTCAGGCTATCGGCGGCATCCATCTGCTGCCTTTCTTTCCCTCTTCCGGGGACCGCGGTTTCGCGCCCCTGACTTATCAAGCGGTAGATCCCCGGTTGGGCAGCTGGGAGGACATCCGGCAACTGGCGGAGCAATACTATCTGATGAGCGACTACATGGTCAACCACATCTCCGCCCAAAGCCAATACTATCAGGATTTCCTGGCCCATAAGGATCAGTCGCCCTATAAAAATCTCTTTATTCGCTATAAGGATTTCTGGCCCGGCGGTGAGCCCACCCCGGCGCAGGTTGACCTGATCTACAAGCGCAAGCCCCGGGCACCGTATGTAGAAGCCCATTTCGCGGATGGTACGACAGAAAAAGTCTGGTGCACCTTTGGCGATGAGCAAATTGATTTAAACCTGAAAACACCAGAAGGTCTGGACTTCCTGCGCAGCAATCTGACCAGTCTGGCCCGGCACGGACTGGCCCTGATCCGCCTGGATGCCTTTGCCTATGCCACCAAACGGGCCGGCAGCAGTTGTTTCTTTGTCGAACCGGAAATCTGGCAGTTGCTGAGCAGCATCTCCGCCGTGCTTAAACCCTTCAAGGTAGGGATTTTACCGGAAATTCATGAGCACTATAGTATGCAGTTAAAAATCTCTCAGCAAGGCTATTATGTTTATGATTTTGCTTTGCCTATGCTGCTGCTTAACGCCCTGTACTTTGGCCAGTCAGCCTATCTCAAGCATTGGCTGACCATCTGCCCCCGCCATCAGTTCACCACCCTGGATACGCATGACGGTATAGGGGTCGTGGATGTTAAGGATCTCCTGCCCGATGCGGAAATAGAGCGGACCAAAGAGGGCATTTACCGCTACGGGGCCAATGTCAAGCGAATCTACAGCAGCGCCAGCTACCACAATCTGGATGTCTATCAGGTAAACTGCACCTACTATTCAGCTTTGGGCGAAGACGACCGCGCCTACCTCATAGCCCGCGCCGTCCAGTTTTTTGCGCCCGGGATCCCGCAAGTCTACTATGTGGGCATGCTGGCCGGCAAAAACGACATCGAATTGCTGGAAAAGACCAAAGAAGGCCGCAACATTAACCGGCATTACTACACTGAAGCCGAGGTGGCAGCAGAAGTCCGCCGGCCGGTCGTAAGTCGGCTGCTGGACCTCATGCGTTTCCGCAACAGCTCCCCGGCGTTTGACGGCAACTTTGAAATCCTGCCGTCAAACGAGCAGACGCTGATCCTCCTGCGGCAAAAGGGCGACGTCTGGGCCCGCCTGGCGGTTGATTTTCAGAACCGCAGTTTCACGGTGACTACCGGCATCGGCACGGAGCCGGGTAAAGTCATCTCAAGTTCCTGACCGCGCATTAGGGCAAGGGCACGCATAAAATCAGGTCCGCGCTCAGGCTCACAGCCGATTTAAAGAACAGCACCGGCTCCAGCAAAGAGCAGCACCGGCTCCAGCGCGGCCCCGTCAGGCTTTTGCTGAAGCACCGTTACGGTGTCTGACTACCCGCGCCTGCTGTTTCAGTAAGGTCACCAGATCGGCGGTGGTATAAGCCTGCGGCACCCCTGCCAGCTGAATCTGGTGCAGCCGGCACGCTTCGGCCACTGCCGGCGAAGCCGGATAAACCGCTATTTTTTGTTGCCGCAGCCAGTCCCCGTTTAAGCCCGCCCCCCTCAGGCCCTCCACAAAGGAACGAACCGCCGCCGGGCTGGTAAATATGACATCATCAATCTCATCCAGCAGTTTCATCAAGGCCCGGCGGCTGGGCAGATGCGTTTCTGTCTCATAGGCCAGCAGATCCGTATAGGGCACCTTGGCCACGCTCAGCATGGGCCCCAAGACCGACTGCATGGCTGAACCATGCAGGCAGACGACAGCGTCATTAGGGCCCAGCTCCGGCACCAGCTGATTGGCCAGCTCGTTGATGTCTGCTTTTTCCGGCCTGCGGTCCGCAGTCAGACCATACTCCAGCAAGGCTGCTTCAGCGGCCGGACTGACCACCGCCAGACTGGTCGCGGTCAGCTGCCTGAGATCCACCCCCAGCCGTTTGAGCGAGCTCATCAGTGCATGGACCGCGTCAGCTGTCGTCATAATCAGCCATAAGGCAGTCTTTTCAAACCGTCGCGGGGCGTTAAATCGCTTCTCCAGGGCCACACCCAGACCCTGATCCAGCAGGCGTTCAGTCTGTTTACTGCTATAGTGTCTGACCAGCGACAGCTCCAGGACAGCCGCGCCTTCCCGGGTGATAGCCGGGGTCAACTCCGCCGGGGTACGGACCAGATCCCGGCTCATGACCAGCGCGCAGGTACGGCCGGCCAGGACGCCGTGCGGCGGCCACCAGTTCAGCTCACCGCGCCGGCGGCAGGCTTCGCCAAATAACAGCAGGGCCGGGGGTAGAATATTGTTTTCCACCGCCATTGCCGCAATCTGATCCAACGTGCCCCGTAATAATCGCTGTGAGGTCAGGGTTCCGTTTTGGATCAGCGCGCAGGGAGTCTGCGGATCCAGACCTGCCTGCAGGAGGCTGGCGGTAATATCCGGCAGATGCCGGATAGCGTTCAGGACCACGGTGCTGCCGGCAGAGGCCGCCATGACGGCATAGGGGTTGATACTGCCATCCTCACTGACAGCAGTCAGGGGCAGGTCCGCTCCGTTATATATATGCAGGGGTTCGCCCCGGCGGTCCTCCGTGAGCGGCAGCCCGGCAAAACTGGGCGCGGCGGTAATGGCGCTGATACCAGGCACCACTTCAAACGCTATCCCAGCCCGGGCCAGACTTTGCGCTTCGCTGGCGCAGTCGTCATACAAAAAGGGGTCTCCGCCGCACAACCGGACCACCCGCTTGCCGCGGCGGGCCTGGGTGAGCAGGGTATCCACCAGACTGTCCCGGCTTTGCAAAGCCGGGTCCACAAAGATCTGCTCTGCCTCCGGACTGGCCCAGGGCAGTACCGAGGCCGCACCCAGGCGGTCATAAACAATGACCTCCGCTGCTTCCAGCAGCTTTTGGCCGCGCCGGGTCATCAGGTCAGGCGCACCCGGGCCTGCGCCAATAAACGCTACCTGTCCCATCAGGCTTTGCACCAGGTTTTCCACCCGCTGAGGGTCAGCCTTAAGCTTACCGCCGGGCAGCGACACCACTTGTGACGCAAAGCGCGGCAAACTCTGGCCGGCATCGCTGTTCATAGCGGTAAGGCGCAAGCCTTCTTTGCCCGGGGTCGCGCAGCAGGCCGCCGGCGGATCTTCCTGCCGTCCCTGGCCAAAGCCCAGCAATAAAGCCGCGTGGCTTTCGGCTTCCAGACAAGCCCGGCTGGGGGCGTCATCCAGCGCCTGATACAAATATTTGGCCAGGTCCCTGCGGCCTTCAGAGCAAATCAGCAGTAGCTGGCCCTGACCCGGCTCCGGGCACAGGGCGGCTACGGAGAAAGGTTGAAAAGTCAAGCTGTCCCGAAACCGTTGAATATCACCATACAGTAAATCCGCGGCCGCAACCACCAGAGCATCCAGCTGCCCGGTCTGCACCTGGGTCAGGCGGGCCGGCAGGGGACCGTTTATCTGCTGGGTCTGTATTTCAGGCTTCAGGGCCAGCAGCTGCAGCTCTCGCCGGCGGCTGTCCAGGCCCACCATGGAGCCGGGGCCCAGAGAGGTAAAGCTGCGGCCCTTGGCCAGCACCAGCACATCCCGGGCGTCCTGACGGGGCGGGACGGCGGCAATCATGACCTGCTGCTCCGACACGCGGCTGACATCTGGGGCGGTTGCCACCAGAAAGTCCAGACTGCCGCTGGTGAGCGCTTTATAAAACCAGGCCAGCTCCGCGTCAGCCCGGGCGGTTTCACCTAAGGTCCTGGGCAGCAGCAGATCCTGCTCCGGATACAGCTCCTCCAGGCTGTACAACCGGTACTGAAAATCCGGCTGCCGGGCCTGAATTGCGGCCAAAACATAACGGGTCCGGGATTGATCCAGCTCCCGCTCCCGGAGCGCTACCCGGTAAATGGGCTGGCCGTAGTCCAGATCCAGGTTGATGCTGCGCACACCGCCGGCGGTTTCCTGGTTTTGTGCGGGCGAAGCCACGGTTTCAGCCGGAGCCAGGTCTGAGGACCGGCCCCGGTTGGGGGGCGCGGCGTGATGACGGGGTGCGGCGGCGCGCCTTATATGAGGCGGTTCATGATCCTGTCTTGCCATTGTTACTGCCTCCGCGTTTCAGCCGTATCCGGCGCCGCCTTGGTCTGATCCGGCCGCCAGCCGGCAAACAGCTGCACCAGGCAAAGCAGGGTATCACCCAGTTTGCGGAATTCAGGAAGAGACAGGAATTCATAACGGCCATGAAAATTATCTCCGCCGGTAAACAGGTTGGGACAAGGCAGCCCGCGGAAAGACAGCTGCGCGCCGTCCGTACCGCCGCGGATAGGCTGCTCCAGCGGAGTGACGCCGCAGCGACGCATGGCCTCCCGGGCCAGCTCCACTAAATAAAAGTGCGGGCGAATTTTGTCTTCCATGTTATAGTACTGATCCTGAATATCCACGCGCACCGCAGCTTCACCTAACTGCTGATTTATGCGTTCGGCCTGCCGCAGCAGCTGCTGCTTGCGCGCTTCAAAGCGCTCCCGGTCAAAATCCCGGATGATGTACTGTAACACGGCTTCTTCCACCGTACCGTTAAATTGCAGCAGGTGAAAAAAGCCCTCCCGGCCGGAGGTATGCTCAGGTGTATCCTGCGGCTCAAAGCCCAGGGAATAGTCCCGCGCCACCAACACGGCGTTGAGCAGTTTGCCTTTAGCTGAACCAGGATGCACATTACGGCCGGTCACGGTCACCCGGGCGGCAGCTGCATTAAAATTGGCATATTCAAGTTCCCCCAGCGGGCCGCCATCTACCGTATAGGCCACATCCGCGCCAAAGGCCGCCAGATCAAAGCGGTGCGCACCCCGGCCAATCTCCTCATCCGGCGTAAAGGCTAAGCAGATCTCCCCATGCAGGATATCCGGATTTTGCCGCAGGGTGTCAGCCAGAGCCATCAGCGCCGCCACGCCGGCCTTGTCATCTGCACCCAGCAGAGTCTGGCCATCCGTCACCACCAGGTCTTCCCCGCGGTGCCGGCTCAGGTTAGGAAATAAAGCCTCCCGCATAACAATGCCCTTTTCTGCGTTGAGGACCAGATCACCGCCCTCATAATGGACCTGGCGCGGCCGGACCTGGTGGGCAGTCAGGTCCGGAGCGGTATCCATATGAGCAATAAGACCCAGTTTCAAGGCCCCGGCAGACTGCTCCGGCGGTAAATTAGAGGGAATATGCGCCATGACATAGCCGTTTTCATCCAGGCTGGCCGTAAAACCCAGCTGGCCTAAATCTGTCTGCAGCAGCCGCGCCAGCTGCAGCTGGCCCTCACTGCTGGGCCAGTGCTGCCGGGCCCGGGCCTCATCTGAGGTGGTTTCAACGTTTACGTAGCGCAAAAAATATGTCAACGCATCCGTTTGGGGAGCGTGTTTAGCTTCAACAGTGGTAAGCCGATCCTGTTGTGTCATCTCAAGCGTACCTGCCTTCTATAATTTGTAGGTATGAACAAATATGTCCTTCAATTTTAGCATATAATGACAAGCGTTCGGACACCGGTGACCAATAAAAAGAAGCCGGCAGCCTGTTTTTCAGACTGCCGGGTCAGCTCAGGTAAGGGCTGCGGACCGACTCAGATATCCCGCCGGCAGAATGAATCCAGTCCCATCCAGAGCAACAGCCCGGCCAGGATCAAAACATACAGAGCCGAAAAGCCCACTGATATGTTCACCTGTGGGGTTGAACCAAACTGTTTCAGCGTCATCAGCCGGGACGCGTCGCTTAACAGCCGGGTAGAAAAATCCAGATTCATCAGCGGCAAAAAGCGGAAGGCCTCCTTCCAGCCAAAGTTAGCCAGTACGGACTCAGTCACCATTAAGCCAAAGTAACTGCCCAGAGTCAGTCCCACGGCTACGGCGGTGCGGCGGGTTACTGTTGAAACGGCCAGCGCAAAAAACACAATCACCGCCAGCGTCAGATAGCCTAAGCCTGCGTCCAGGGCGGTGTACTGCCAGTAGTTCCAGACATGCAGTGAACCATTATGCGCGATCACCTGGGTCAGGCCTGACAACGGGCCAAAAACGATCCGCAGACTGATCAGCCGGACCAGCCAGCTGAAAACAGCCAGCGCCAGCGAAATCAGCAGCAGGGCGCCCAGTTTAGCCAGATATATTTTGTAACGGCGCGTTGGAGAAATGATCAGCGACTTGATAGATCCCGTTTCCATCTCCTGGGAGACAAAACTGCCGGCGGCAATCAGAATGCCAATACAAAGGATGATCAGATTCAACTGCTTGGCCACGCTGTCACTGTTGTTGGCTGCTTGAGCTAGTTCTGTCACACTGGCCGCGGGATTTTTGAGTTCATAGCGCAGTTCCAGCAGCAAGTCCTGAAAGGATTGACGCTCTTGCGCCCGTAACGGCTGCTCTGTACCGTTCAAGACATCATAGCCCCGGGCCATGGATACCTCCGCGGCGGCATACTGCTCAGTCAGGCTGCGTAAAGTTGTATATGCCGAGCTGTCATAAAGCCAGGCGGCTTGCTGGTCCTCTGTCGGCACCATAGCCCAGGCTTCCGCCAGCGCGGCTTGATAATCCGCGCCGCTGACCACACTGCCGGAGGTCTCCAGCAAATAGTCCCGGTAAGCTTCAAAGCTACCATCTGTGAGTACTTGTCCCAGCTGAGTCAGGGTTTGCTCTGCGGCAACTTCGCTTCCGCCCATTTCATTCAATAAACTTAACTGATCAGACTCTGAAAAACCTTGAGCCTGACTATTCTGCGCTAAAGTCAGCGCGGCTTGCAAGCGGGCTTGCTGATCCAGCAAATCCTGAATATATGGCCGGGCAGCTAAGTCAAGACGGCTGTCCATCAGGCTTTGCAAAGCTGTCTGCGCTAATTCATTAGCCTTATACTCCAGCTGTGTGTAAACATCAGACGCGGCCGGGTCATACCAGCTTTGCTGCTCCGCCAACTCATCCAGGTGAACCTGAGCTAATTCTTGCAGTTGACTCTGGTCCGGCGTCTGGCTGACGCTGCCGCTGTTGTCTGTATAGGTCACAGAAGACCTCATGCTGACTGCCACCAGCGGCGGCACCACCAGCAAGGCGACAATACCTACGATCAGCAAGGCCCGGTGGCTTAGTTTCATCCATTCATTTTTGAACAAGGCTAAATATTTACGCAAGGGCTTGTCCTCCTCCGGTCACACTAAAGTAGAGATCTTCCAGGCTGCGGCTGCTGTACAGGACCTGAGACAGCGGAATGCCTGCCGCCAGCAGCATGCCCAGGAGCTCCTGTAATTGCTGCGGATCAAGCTCTGCCTCCAAGGCCTGTCCCTTGGCTATATGGACCAAATTGCGCCAGCCTTCCGGCAAAGCCGCCAGCGCCTCCTGCGCCGTGGGGACAGCCTGGCCCCGGGCAGCCTCCGGAGGCAGCAGCTCTATCCGGTAGGGCCTGATTCCGGCGGCACCCCCGGCTTCACCTGCCGCCGCTTGACCAACCAGGCGTACATCCAGGAGACGACCTTGATTGATAATCCCCACCCGGTCGCACATCATCTGCATTTCTGCCAGCTGGTGGCTGGATACCATGACTGCCACGCCTTCCTGATGGGCCAGATTTTTGAGCAGATCACGCAACTGATGAATGCCGTCCGGATCCAGTCCGTTAGTCGGCTCATCCAAAATCAGCAGCCGGGGCCGGTGAACTAACGCCTGCGCCAGACCCACCCGCTGTTTCATACCTAGTGAGTAGCGTTTGACCTTTTCATTAATGCGCTTATCCATACCGACCAGCCGGACTACTTCATCAATCCGGCGGCGATCTTTGAGGCCATGCAGCCGCGCATACATTTCCAGATTCTGGCGGCCGCTGAATTGCCCGTACATCTCCGGGTTTTCCACTATGCCACCCACCTGCGCCATGGCCTTTCCATACTGATGCCTGAGGTCATAACCACCAATTTCAATATGGCCCGTATCCTCAAACAAAAAGCCCATTACCATCTTGATGGTGGTTGTTTTGCCGGCGCCGTTGGGCCCCAGAAAGCCAAAAATCTCTCCGGAACGGACGGACAAGGTTAAGTCGTCTACCGCTTTGCGGCGGCCAAATTGTTTGGTAAGGTGATTTAATTTCAAAATATCTTCAGACATCTGCGGCTCCTTTGCTTCACTTAATCAGATCCATCAGACCCAGGCTGCCGTAATAAACCTGCCACTGGCCCTGGTCATCTTTAATAAAATCGACTTCCGCATTTGAGATTGCCTGCCCGCCCAGCAGCTCATAATCCAATCTCAGTTGCAAATTTTGAGTCACCACTGCTTTGCCGTCCTCAAACTGGACTTTGGCAACACTGTCAGTCTGAGCGGCAGCTGACAGCGGTTGCAAAATGCTGCGCCGGGCATAATCTTGCCAGCGTAAAGCCAGCGTCTGCAAATTCACCTCCAGATACTGCGTGTCACTCCCGTAATATGGCGCTAGCGCACTGCGGGCCTCAGTCAGGCTGGCCTGGACTGCCTGAGAGTTAAGGAACGCCTCCGCAGGGTCCTGATTGGTCTGCTGCTGACTATCTGTATAGGCCTGCACCACTGCCGCACTGGGCAGTTCGAGTTGGCTTAGTTCATCAATATAAGCTTGAGCCGTCTGTTTCAGCTGCCCCTGTCTGGCTTTTTGTTGCGCCGCGGTCAAGCTCAGATAAACTGCGATCCCCAGCAGAACCAACAGAAAGGCGACAAAGCCGCGGTTGATTTTTTTCAGCAAGCGCATGGTAATAGCCTCCGTGCCTGTTTATAAATAAGGCGGCAGCCGAATGGCGCCGGGGTTCCGGCAGGTATGAACGGCTGCGTTCCATCTGTAGTAGCTTTTATTATATCGGCGGCAGTGGATTAAACTTTAAGACTAAATAAACCTGGGCCTATTTCCGGTCACCCGGGCTGAAGGCGCGGGGCGCGAAGGCCGGGCTGAAGTCCCGGGGCGCTTCAGGCTTCAGGACCTGGCAGCTGCAGCAGCGTCAGGGGCAGCTGCAGGTCACCGGCCCGGTCAATCAGGCGTTTGGGACTGTCAAAGCAAAAAATCTGACGGTTAAAGCGACCGGCTAGTTCAGTCAGCCAGATCAAACAGGCGTCCTGCCGTTCTTCATCAAAGCTTTGCAGCACATCATCCAGCAGCAGCGGGCTGTACCCTTCAGGATCACTAAAATACAAAGCTGCCAGCCGCAGAGCCAGCCAGCTTTGCTGCCTGGTACCTTGACTAAGGTAGTAAACCGGATAAAGCACTTGATCTTCCGGCGCAAGAAACTCCAGCTGTTCTTTCAGAGCGGGGCGCCGGGCGCCGGTAAGCTGCCGGCTGAGCGCCAAACGGGCATAGCGGCCTGAGGTCAGGTCCTGCAGGTAGCTTTGAGCCAGCTCCAGCACCTGTGGCTGACACTGATGCCGACGCTGGCTTTCTGCCTCCTGCAGGCAGGTAAGGGCCAGTTGCAGTAAGTCACGGCGGTCTTGCCGGGCGGCCAGTTGGGCAGACAACGCGTGCTGCCGCTGCCGCAATTGCTGTAATCGTTGCGGCCAGTCGGCACAATCCTGCCGCTGCCGGTCTAGTTGACCTGCCCGCAGCAGCAGTCGGTCCCGCTGAGCCTGCCAGGCTGCCCAAGTAGCGGGCACCGGCTGGACGTTGGCGCCGGCTGGCTGTTTGTCCCCAGCCTCTGTCTCTGCCTCCGTCTCTGCCTCCGCCTGCGGTGCCAGGTTAGCTGCCACCGGGCTTTGCGGGTCAGTCCCAGCGCGGGGAACCGGCGGATTTTTGATCGGTGCGGGCCGGCGTTTAATGAGGCCATACAGCAGCCACATCAAGAGCAGCAAGCCTGCGGTCAACGCAGCTCCCCGCCCCCAGGCGGCCGCCAGTCCTGCCGCTAAGCCCCCGGGCAAGCGAGTCCCCGCCGGCCAAAAGGTCAGCCCCAAACCGGCTATCAGTACAGCGGTCAATATGAGCGGGACCAACCAGTTGCGCAGCCGGGCCGCAGGGGTGGTGGCCTTGCGCGGCGCGAACAGCGCTGCCGCCAGCTGCGGGTCAGCTCCCCGTGATACGGCCGCCGGCGGCTCCACGGCCGCGGCTGGCGCTTGCCGGGGCTTTTGTTGTTCCAGGGCGGCTAATTGCGCGTAAACTGCCTGTTGCTGCTTTTCCCAAATACCTTGCTGCTGTCTTTGCTGCCGCAGCTCCTGTAATTGCAGTTCGGTCTGGGCCAATTGAGCCTGCAGCTGGGCCAGGGCTCCGCCGCGCCGGCCCACACCGTCCAACTCGTTAAGCCTGGCGGTCAGCTGCCGGCTTACGGTCGCATAATCCGCGCTCCCAGCGGCCGCGGCCGCCGGCAGATCAGCACGCCGGTCCCAGTCTTCACTAAAGCGGACCAGATGGGACCAATCCGGTTGAAAATCCGCTAACTGTTGTCCTGACAGCATAGCCAGGTATCTGAAATCAGCCGCCCCCAAGCCGCTGAGGTACTCGCCCGGCTCAATTTGGCCCAGCGCTATCTCCAGTCCGCTATCCAAATTCTGCAGCCTGAGCCGGTCCGCGGCCCGGGTCAGACCAAATTGACGTTCCAGCCGCCAGCGCTGGCCGCCGCACATAAGCTCCAGCTCCCCGCCGCAGCTGGCAGCTCCCCAGGGCATATATAGTTTGCGCAGATTGTCTTCCGCTTTTCTGCCCCCGCCATTCAGGCCATACAGCAGGGCGGCGATAAACTGTGCCAGCGTGGTTTTACCCGCTTCATTTCCGGCGCAAAGCAGATTGAGTCCCGGGCCGGGCCGCAAGGACAAAGTTTGCAAACAACCAAAAGCCCGGATATGAATTTGGGTAATAGTCAGGCGTCCGCTCATACCGGGGCGTCCTCCTCTGGCGGGAGAGTCCCGCCCTGCAGCAGCGGCCAAACCAGTTCCAGCATATCTTGATAGCGTTGAGCTTCATCGGCTTGTCCGCTTTGCTGCAGCTGAGCGGCTTGATTAAGCGCCAGGCGGGCAAAATAAGCGGCCAGACTTTGGTCCTGCGCAAAGGTACTGATCTGAAAAGGCCGATGCCTGTGGTCAATAAGCTGCGGCCCGGTTAACCCCCTGGCCTCTAGATATTGAGCCAGGAGTGTTAGATCAGTCAACTGGTCCAGCGGCTGGCTACCGGTCATAATTACCCGCAGCCGCAAGCGGCCCAAGTCCATATTAGGAAAAGTTAGTCCAATCTGTTTTAAAAGGTGCTGGCTCAACGTCTCCATATCCTTCCCTTCCCGCACTGAGCAGGGTATGGTCAGCGTTTCATAACGCGGACCGCCGCAGTCAGTCAGAGCCAGACTAACCAGCCGGCCACCCACCACCCGACCCAGCAAGCAGCCCTTAGCGCCACTTTCAAAAAAGCCATGGCCTTCTGGCGAACCTGAGTAGGCGTAGCCGGTCGTTCCGGCCTGACGCAGCTGGCCGTCACTATTATGGCGATGCCCCAGCGCAAGATAATCCAAACCGGAAGCAGCGATCTCCGCTGTAGTTAACGGGTTGTAGGGACTATCGGCCGACGCGGGGAAATCCGCATGCAAGACGCCTATTCTAAACAGGTCTGGTTTCTGTCCACGGATGGGCAAGGACTGCAACAAGGGCTGTTCCTGACTGCCGGCGGTAAACGCCGCGCCCCAGATTTCCGTCCCCAGCTCCGGCAAGCGGTAGCCTGCCCAATCCGGGCCAAAAATCTGCCACTGCCGCGGCCAGGTATAGCGACGGTAGGGAGAGTCCGCGGTGAGCGGATCATGATTGCCGGGCGCCACAAAAATCTGCAGCTCCGGCAGTCCTTCTGCCTGCAGCTGCAACAGCCGGACCATATCCTGATCAACCAGCTGATTGTTTTCAAACAGATCTCCGGCAATCAGGAGCAGCTGAGCCTGATACTGCCGGCAGAGCTTTAAAACGCGCTGCCAGCAGCCGGTCACATCCGCTAAACTTGCCAGATGCAGATCTGCGGTATGGATAAAATACCAATCCTGCCGGGTCAACTGCTTTGGACTCTCCTTTGCTATTACTTCCTTATGTTTCATTATACCGTTATACCGTTTGTCTGCTCCTGTACCGCTGGCAGACCGCAAGCGGGGAGATGAGCGCCCGAGACTTAATCATCTGGGTTTTGGGGTTTTTCACCAGTTTTATGCTCATATTACTTGACGCAGTATCTATATTTACATAAGCCCAGGAAGCCCAGGTCATTTTCAGGCATTTATGGACAAGAGGTCAAATAATGCTTAATTAGTTGCTTGCATTTTATTTTTGTTTTTTATAATAAATATTATCAGACCAGTATCACACATATATACATTATATTTAGGCATTTTGAAGTGACAGCATCATTCTTTCTTAATGTTGCGGTCGCATTCAGACAGGGAGTCGTCTATGAAGGCAGAAATCAAAGCCATCTTCTTAAATCAAATGACCTGGTTAGTCCTGCTGATACTTTTGGTTTTTAATCTGACCGCCGTTATTAGCCTGGAAACCTTTAACAGCCGTAATCAAACCCAAAAAGCTCAACAGGCCCAGTATAGTTTGCTTCTCCTGGAAAATACCTACGCGAGCGAAAAATCCACTATCGAAATGGCTTTCTCTTCAAAAGCTGATTTACTCCTGTGGAATGAGTATTTTAAGTATAAAGAATGGCTAATTGATGAGCAAGAGAAGGCAGTGCAAAGGCTCCTAAATTCACCGGGTAGTGTAGACCAGGCCTACGAGCAGCGGATTGGACTGATCACCATGTTGTTAGAACTGAATAATTCCGCTAATCCGGATATTGGCGATACCACTTTCCAGATTCGCTATGCGGAAGAGCTGAAGTTACATGAAAATGATCTGATGCTGAATGATCTGGATTTTGATTACACGATTTTTCCCCAATTGTTATCCAGCCTCCCCAGCGAAGTTGGCGATTCCGATGAGGAAAATCATCTTATGTATCAGAGCTATGTAAAAGCCATTGACCGGGCGTTCTACATGCTGGACGCAGGTGAAACCGATGCGTCTGCCTCTCCCTGGCTTTTTTTAGCTAATCAATTGTCCTATCAGACCTATCTGCCCTTGCTGATCGGTGTCCTGGCCCTCCTTTTTTCCGCGGCTACCGTTAGCACCGCCCGCCGTAATCGTAGCCTGCAGCTGCAATATTTACGACATCCATCTAAAAATACGGTATTGGCCCACTACGCTTTAGCTGTCTGGGTCAGTTTTATGCTTATTTTGCTCGTTACCTTTTTATTGCCCCTGCTGCTGGAGGGATTACTGCACGGTTTTGGCGGCTTACGCCAGGCTATTTATGTCGACCTCTAGCCGGGTTTTCCTCCTTTACGCCTTATGAGCATCTGGATGCTGCCTATAATCTAGGTATCGGCATGGTCTCACCCATTGCTTATATTAGTGATTTCGGTCCAATTATGCCAGATACCCTGGTTATCTGGCCATTATGGCGCTTTCTATTAGCCGCGGCCCTGGTCAGTTTTTTGAAGTTGACACTACTGACCTTTCTGGGGACTGCCGCGGCCCTGCTCACGCGTCATCTGTGGGCCGCCGTGGGCAACAGTTTGGTTTTGACCGGGCTCTATTTAACCAGTCAATTTTCGTCCGGCCCCCTGCCCTGGAATCCGCTTGCAGTTGCCTCCGGTTGGAGTGTTACGGAAGGACGCACCGCCATAACCTGGCTGAATGCGGTTCTACTTTTGATGGCTGCATTAATTATCTGCCTTCCCCTTGCTCTTGTGATCCAGAAAAAGCGTGATGTAACCGTATAGAAAGGTGGTTGGTTATGGAAGTTATCCTGCAGGTTCAGAACCTGGACAAACGTATCAGACGGCATCAGATCTTAAAACAACTCAGCTTTAATGTGGCCAGGCAGGAAATTGTCGGTTTTTTGGGGCCTAACGGCGCGGGCAAATCCACAACGCTTAAATGCATCTGTGGTCTATATCACTTAAGCGGGGGACAGGTCACGATAGATGGACATGATATTCAACGTCAACGTAAGGCGGCCTTGCAGCAATTAGGTGTGACCATTGAGGCGCCGGCCTTGTATCCGCAGCTTTCCGGTCAGGATCATCTGAAAATGGTGGCGCACTGGCGCGGGGTATCCGCCCAACGCCAGGCTGAGATGGCCGCCTACAGCGGTCTGGGCAACGCCTTGCATAAAAAGGTTCAGACCTATTCCACTGGCATGAGAATGCGGCTGATGCTGGCTATGACACTAATGGCACGCCCTCAGCTGATCATACTGGATGAACCCACTTCAGGGCTGGATCCTCAGGCAATATTTGAGCTGCGCCAGCAAATCCAGGCAATCCGGGCCGCTGGTTCAGCGGTGCTGTTTTCTTCGCATCAGCTGGATGAAGTCAGTAAGATTGCTGACCGGATTGTGTTGCTCAATAAAGGCGAGCTGATTTACGACGGCAAAATACCAGACGCCCTGGGTGCTGGCGCGACCTATACCCACTACACCAACAATAATGAGGCAGCACTTGCCTATATTGCCGCCAGCGGTTTAGCGCTGGAAGCCAAATCTGCTCCCGACAGCGCTCAAGGCATAAAGTTGGCATTGTCCGCCCAGGCCGTTTTGGACCATACCCTAGATCAGTTACTCAAAGACCTGTCCGCCCGCCAGATTTGCATTGTCGACCTGGTAAAACAGCAATCTACGCTGGAAGATTTTTACCGCTTTATCTACCAAAAAACCAGTAAGGAAGTGTCCTCATGAAACATCCTCTGCTAAACGAGCTTAAGCTGGCTTTGAGTAAAAAGAATCTGCTCCTGTTTGCTGCCGCTTTAATTGTTATCCTGCTGATTAATCGTTTCTACTATCTCAAGGCATATCAGCAGTATCCTGAGCAGCGTTTGCAAGAGCTGGAAACCGAACAGGAGAATGCCCTGGTCTGGTCTGATGCGTATGCCACACGGCTGGAACGGCTTAATGATATGTACCCGGGGCATGAAGACATTCCGGACGCTACGCTCATGGCCAACATCTGGCAGCATACAACCTCCTATTTGCAGATACTGGTAAACACCTGGCAAAAAGAGCCCCTGGATACCAGTCGCATCCTTAAATATGAGCAATTGCTGGATGATCAACTGGTCGAGGTAGATCAGAAAGGGATTGATACTGGCCTAACCGGGTTATTTCGCAGCACCAAACGGGACTGGCAGCAGCGCGTGCAGCTACGCAGTGCCTATAAAGCAGCCGGTTTAACCGAACAGGTCAATCCGCTGCAGCCCACCGGCGCTTATCTGCTGCTGGATGGTCTTAAGGGCGACAGCATTTTCAGCATTGTCCTGATTGCGCTGGTACTCTTTTGGAATTTTGATATTTGGGCGGCAGATTTTGAGCAATCCACCTACTTGCTTTATTTTACCCTGCCCTATTCCCGGATCCGTTTATACCTTAACCGGGTCATCATACGAACCTTACTTACGGTGCTGGGCTTAGCCGCACTTTGTGGTTTTCAGTTCACTTGCGGCACACTTTGGCAAGGCAGCGGTATGGATCGCCTGGTCACGCTTAATGGTACCGCTATGCAGACCTTTGGTTTCTTTGGTATGGATTGGCAAAATCTGCAGCCGACTGATGGCGTTGTTTCGATTGGACTGGCGATTATCGCAGAAGCCGTCATCTTGCTGTTCTATACATTGCTGTTAATCGCCATCACCAGTTTACTGTCCTTCGTCACCCGTAACCTGATCCTGACGGAAGTGCTGCTATCCGCGTGGTTGATCCTGGTGATGACCTATGTTAAATATCCCCGGGAGAATAAGGCTGTCGGGTACAGCATACTATTATATTTTCAGTCCGGTAACGCGCTCAGCGGAGCGTTGGGAGTTGGCATACCGCTGCTGCTGCTCCTGCTGCTGCTGCTTGCATCAGTGGTCGTGCATGCCGGCGCCTGCCTGCTGGTAGTTCATCAAGAGTTGTAAAAGTAAGCTATAACCGCTTGCTCCACTATCGAACCTTTCCCTTGCCTTCCATAGGTGCTGTTCAGCTGGAGGATGTAAACAGCCTGGATTTTCAACAAATAAGTTTCTCCTTTGGCGCAAAACAAATCATCAATTTGAATCATCATATGGATAAAGGCAGAGTGTATTGGATTAAGGGTGAAAACGGCAGCGGTAAAACAACTTTTATCAATCTTTTCCTGGGACTTTTTGCCAACGATTATCACGGTATAATCCTTGTAAATGGCATTGATATGTCTCAGATTGATATCCCCTCCTTCTTAACCAATCACGTAACAGTAGTGGAGCAAAATCCATATATTTTGCCGACTGATTATGAAATCATCCGGTTTTAGCGGCCTCGACGGTCAAAGGCATGCTGCACCTTACTATCATCATACCTTGCTAACGTAACTTAACAGTTACCGGCCTGTCTGCCGGCCGCCACTCCTTGCGCGGGCACTTGAACGGAGCTTGGCGAATAATGGTAAAATAGACAGGCAGACTTTCCTCAGGAAAGAATCCCGCCAGTTAGCGAGGTATAGGATGGAAGCTAATGTAATGGACCTGCTTGGACGGGTCCGGCAGAATGTCGCCATTGTGGTGGTTGGTAAAGAAAACGTATTGGATCTGCTGCTGACCGCAGTGGTTGCCCGCGGCCATGTGCTGCTGGAGGATGTGCCGGGGATCGGCAAGACCACCCTGGTCTCCGCCCTCTCCCGCTCGCTGGGTTTAAGCTACGGCCGTATCCAGTTTACGCCTGACGTCATGCCGTCAGAGATCACCGGCTATGAAATATTTGATCAGCACAGCGGTTCCTTCTCCTTTCATGAAGGCATGATCATGCATCAGGTCGTGCTGGCAGATGAGATTAACCGGGCCTCACCCAAAACGCAGTCCGCGCTGCTGGAGGTCATGCAGGAAAACCAGGTATCGGTTAATGGCCGCACCCTGGCCCTGCCCCAGCCCTTTATGGTGCTGGCCACTCAAAACGACATTGAGCAGACCGGTACTTATCCCTTGCCGGAGGCTCAGCTGGACCGCTTTATGCTCTGCGCGCACTTAGGCTATCCGTCGCTGGAGGAGGAAGTGGCCATCTACCAGCGGCACGCCTCCTATAACCCGCTGGAGGAGCTCAAGCCGGTGGTATCTGAAAGTGACGTGCTCTGGCTGCAGCAGCAGTGCCGGGAGATTTATGTCGCGCCGGTGCTGCTGGATTACATTGCGCGGCTGGCCGCGGCCAGCCGGGAACTGGATACGCTGGAGTTAGGGGCCAGTCCCCGCGCCGCGCTGATGCTGGTACAGGCCTGCCGCGGTTACGCCCTGATTCAGGGGCGGGATTATGTAGTGCCGTCTGATATCAAAACCTTACTGCAGCCGGTTTGGGGTCACCGGCTGATTCTCACGGCTGAAAGCCGGCTGCATAAGCTCAAGACTGAGCGCATTATTGACGAGCTGCTGCGTCAGGTGCCGGCCCCGCGGGCCAAATAATCAGTGGGGTACTTATGACCACACGTTTTTTCTTGTATCTATTGGGCCTGGCCGCGGTGTATCTGACCATGAATTACAGCGGCTATAGTGTCCTGTTGTATATCTTTCTGTTTTTGCTCTGCCTGCCCATCTGGTCAATAATCAGCCTGCTGATCAACTTCCGCTCCCTGAATCTGGCTTTGCGGCCGGAGCAGGGCCAGGCCGGAGACCGCCAGCTCTTCATTCGCCGGGGGGAGTCGCTGACCCTCACCTTGTTGGCGGAACAGCATAGTTTTTTGCCTCAGGGCTGGGTAGAAATATTTTTAGATCCCGCGCTGACCACCCCCCGGGGTCAGCTGGACCGCCTGCATGTCAGTCTGGCCGGCAACAGCCGGGAATATATCCGCATTCATTACGATTGCCCGCACCGGGGCACCTGGGATGTCGCGGTCCGCAAAGTCAAGGTCAGCGACAGTCTGGGCTTTTTTACCGTCAAGCTGCCGCAGCGCCGTCTGCCTGCCCCTTGTCAGATTACCGTGGTGCCGGATATCTTTGCCTTGTCAGCTCAGGATCAGTCCACCATGACTGAAAAATTTGAAAGTGTGACCCAAAGCGACAAAATCAGTCAGGAAATTGATCAGGTCGCTCAGTTGCGTGATTACCAGCCAGGTGACAAAGTCCGGTTGATTCACTGGGCGGTCTCCGCGCATATGGAAAAACCGCAGATTCGGGAATTTGAGGATCCCAACGCGGCGGAAATCGCCCTGATTGCCCCCTGGCCCAAGCCGCCGGAAGCTTCAGAGCTGCTGCAGGATC
>JAQWFM010000002.1 GCA_028704415.1 Oscillospiraceae bacterium
CCACCAACCGTCAGGCCCATGCCTGGTCAGAGCTATATTTTGCCGGGATTGGCTGGGTTTCCTTTGACGCGACGCCAGGAGCCAGCCAGGACGGTGATTCACAAAATAATCAGGACAGCCTGACCCCCACCCCGACCCCCACTCCGACACCGGAGTCGGTCACGCCGACCCCCACCCAGACAGCCGATCCCCAGCAGCAGAACACCCCCACACCAACTCCGACGGTCACGCCGCCGGACCAGTCAGACAATCACAGCGGTAAAATCTGGGTGATCCTTTTACTGATCCTCTTGCTGCTGGCGCTGGCCGTGCTGGCAGGCTGGCGCTGGGCGCGGGCCCAGATCCGCTTATGGACCCAACTGGAGGACAGCGGCAAAGCGCTGCGCCTGCTGCAGCGGCCGGATACCGCGCTGGCACGGCGGTTGCGGCGCCGTTTCCCGACGGTCAACAACAGCAATCGAGCCCTGGCTTTAGCGTATGGCAGCCAGATCCTGAGCCTGCTTAACTTCTTCCTGCCGGGAGAAGCCAGGCACTGGTCACCGCTGCAATGGCAGGAGCAGCTGCAGCAGCGGGAAGTCGCCGCTGCGGAGCAGCCAGTCGGCCGGGTCGCCGGCTGGTCAGGCGCGGATATTAGCGAGGCCCTGAGGCTGGTAGAAAAAGCCCGTTATGGCAATCCTGAAACCGCCGCCCTGGACGCTGACGAGTTTGTGAGCCTGGCCGGCATTTACCGCGACCTGATCCGTCAGGGTGAAAGCCACTTTGGCACCCGCCGTTTCTTGTATTTAAGGTTGAAGGATGCTTTAACCGGTAAGAGTCAGCGGGAGGCCGCGGCCTTCTTTGCGGCAGTCCGGGAAAACGATCAAGGCAATGGCCAGCCAACCGGCGTCAGTGAGAGCAGTGTGGTGAGCAGCAGCCGGCAGGCCCATAATGAGGCTCAGGCGGAACAGGACAGCGGCAGCTTTAACCGGCCGGACGACGGGCGCCGCTCAGGCGGTTCCAGCCGTGGCCAGGATCATACTGACAGTCCAAAGCCGCCGGAGGAGCAGCCGGGCGGAGAGGACCATGACCCTAAAGCCTGATGAATGAGGTTAAGCAAGTAGTCTGATATTATGGCAGATAGCTGAATTTAAAACAGCTGTTCTGAAACTGAAAGGTACCCTATTTCCTGGACAACCAGGGCGGAGGGTACCTTTTTGGTCAGAGCAGCTGCTTAAGCCTTACCTGCCGTGAAAATGACCAGTTCACCGCTGCTGTTGTCTGAATGCGCTGGGAGTCATTCCGGTGGTTCGGGAAAAGACCTGAGAAAAATAGTTTGGATCCGGATAACCTACGGCGGCACAGATCTGGCTGATTGGCTGATCAGTCTGCCGCAGCAGCGCACAGGCCTTTTCAATCCTCAGGCGGCGCAGATAGCTGCTGATACTGCAGTGGTAAGTCTGGCTGAACAGATGCTGCAAGGTAGAGCGGGAACACCGGCATAATTGAGCCAGCTGATTAAGCCTCAACGGCTCACTGAAACCCGTATGCAGCGCATCCCGTAACTTATCAAGCAGAAGCTGCTGCTGCAGCGACTGTCTGTCTTGCTGGTTCTGGTAAATGATATGCTCGCGGGCCAGCAAGGATAAAACGGCGGCGGCCATTTGTAATTGGACCAGGAGTGCTGCCGGAGGCGGATCGGCCTTTAAATAATTGAGATATGCAGCCCTGACCGCCGCGGGATCCAGCTGGTAACGGCAGCAGATCCGGCCGATCCGTCGGTCTGCTTTGGCCGGCTCACAGCGGTAACTGCCCGCGCTGATATAACCCCATAATCCTTTATTGTCAGTGAACGGGAAAAGAAATTCCCGGACTCCACAATGACAAGTTCCTGAAATGTACGCTTCAGTGGTCTGAAGTTTATGAGCCAGATACTTTTTATCAGCTACACAAGTTTTCCATAATTCCGGCTGTTGCTTTAGGAGCATACAATATGGATTGCTATGCACTGAATATAGCGCCAGAAGGGCTGACAGGGCTTCCTGGTCACTGCCGCTGACTCCACCGATGTGGATATCAATCTGATAGGTTTCCTGCAAAAGCTTAAGATATTGTCCCAAGCCCGCGATCAATTTATCCTGCAATATCATAGCCCCTTTGCACATAATTAAAGATTGTATGCATATTATTGTATGCCTAAACTGAATCGATTTCTCTATAATAACACCTTAGTAGTCGGTACATCTGAGTTTTGGGGAGTTTTTTCGGTCTGCCAGCTACCTTCAAACCCTATATAAAGATGGTTTTGGCTGTGACGGTGGTGCGTAATCTTCAATTTTATGTACGAACAAGTCAACGTTCGCAAACCATTGTACCAGGGCTGGTGAACCAGCGGCGGCCCCGGATGTTGTTGCAGCCAAGCTGCAGAAAGGAACTCATCATGAACCAATCAGACGCGGCCGGCGTTACCTGTTTCCGGCCTCAGACGGAGCCACAGGCTGACACGGACTGCCGGCAAAGTCCTTTAGAAGAACTGAATTATGACGTGGTGGTCGCGGGCGGCGGCCTGTCCGGCCTTTGCGCGGCGCTGGCCTCTGCCCGCGGCGGGGCCCGGACCGCCCTGCTGCACAACCGCCCCGTCCTGGGCGGCAACGCCAGCTCGGAAATCCGCATGCACATCTGTGGCGCCGA
Organism: Oscillospiraceae bacterium; assembly: GCA_028704415.1. Taxonomy (GTDB): domain Bacteria; phylum Bacillota; class Clostridia; order Saccharofermentanales; family Fastidiosipilaceae; genus JAAVLZ01. The sequence continues at coordinate 2,668 of JAQWFM010000002.1, forward strand.
TTGTCATATGAGCCGCCCGGAAGCCAGAGAAACCGGAATATTGGAAGAAATCCTGCTGGAACATAAGCACCGGAATCCCGGCAACAGCTGGGCCATCTTTGACAGTATTCTCTGGGAAAAGGCCCGTTTTCAGCCGGGTCTGGAGCTCATGCTCAACACTCAGCTGACTGCGGTCGAGACCCGGCCAATGGCCAGTGATCAACGGTTGATCAGCTCCGTCCAGGCCATTCAGCTTACTTCGGAGCGTCGTTTCCGCATAAGCGCGCGGCAATTTATTGACGCCACCGGTGATGCCACCCTGGGCTACCTGGCCGGGGCCAGATATAGGTACGGACGTGAGTCTGCCGGGCAATTTAATGAAAGCGATGCCCCCTGGACAGCAGATGCCTGTACCATGGGCAGTTCCCTACTTTTTAAGGCAAAAAATCTGGCTCATCCTGTTCCCTTTATCTGTCCGTCCTGGGCCTATCACTTTACGGAAGACGAGCTGAAAAACCGCGGTCACAGCGAACTCACCAGCGGCTATTGGTGGATCGAGCTGGGCGGCCAGACCGAGCATATCATCCGGGATGCGGAAGCCATCCGCGATGAATTGCTTAAAACGCTATTTGGCGTCTGGGACCACATCAAGAACAGCGGCCAGCACCCGGAAAGCGCTAATCTAGATCTGGAATGGGTCGGTTTTTTGCCCGGCAAACGCGAGAGCCGTCGCCTGCTGGGCGATTATGTCCTGACCGAAGCAGATTGTCTGGCCGGCCGCCGGTTCCCGGACGCCGTAGCCTATGGCGGCTGGCCAATGGATGTGCACGTCGTTTCCGGTTTCTCCAGCCGCGATCAGGAACCTACGGTCTATCTGGATCTGCCGGATGTTTATACCATTCCCTTCCGCTGCCTCTATTCGCAAAATGTCCGAAATCTCTTTATTGCCGGCCGCGCCATCAGCGCGACTCACCTGGCCTTTGCCTCTGCCCGGGTCATGGGTACCTGCGCAGTAGTGGGCCAGGCGGCCGGCACCGCGGCCGCCCTTTGTATCAAGCAGGCAAGCGACCCCGGAGCCATGCCGGAGGCAGCGATCCGCCAGCTGCAGCAGCAATTGCTTAAAGACGATGCCTACATCCCCGGCCTGACTAATCAGGATCCGCTGGATTTGCTGCAGCAGCCAGGCATCCAGGTCAGCGCTTCCTGCTATGCGGATATAGCTGCTGAGGTGTTGAATGGCCTTGCCCGGCCGGTCGGCAACAGCGCTAACAGCTGGCTGGCTGACCGCGCCAACGGAGCTTGGCTGCGTTTTCAATTCCCGCAGCCAGTTACCATCACCACGATATTGTTATCCTTTGATTCCAATCTGAGCCGGGAAATCATGATCTCCCTGTCTGAAGAGGTGCTGTCGCGGCAAGAAAGTCACAGTCCGTCCGAGCTGGTCAAAGACTTCGAACTGAGCTTTTACCGGAATGGTCAGTTGTTGCGGCAAATAAAGCAAACCGACAACTACCAGCGCCATTGTGTTATCAAACTGCCTCAATCGCTGTCCTGTGACCGCGTGCAGCTAACTATTCTTGCAACCCATGGCACCGCGACGCCCAAAGTATTTGAGCTGCGGGCTTATGGCTGAGCTGCGGGCCAGTGACTACTTCCGCTGAATCCCCCGGCAGGTCATGATCTCAGGTCTTTTCGATCCGCAGGCTGACAGAGCCATGGAACAAGCCGTCCCGATCACGACGCCAGCGGGCCTGTCCGGCTACCAGGCCATGCTCCGGACACAGCAGCCAGCAGCGGCGTCTTTTACCGCCCTGACCGCAGGCGGTCCACACCAGTTCCCGCTGCGGATCTGACCAGTCCGCCGCGGTCTGGTTGGCAGCCGCCGGGTCGCCAGCCGTCTGAGCGGCCTGCGACTGCTCGTTATGGCTGTCGTTGGCGTCTGGCGTTACCTGGGTCTGTACCTGGGTCAGTCTAGCCAGTACCGCAAAAGGCGATACCGGCTGCGGATGAACTATCGCCGGGTCTACATAGGCCTTAGCGCCGCCAGCTGTCTGCGCTGCTTCAGCCTGGGCCGCCTGTTCTACCGCGGCAAGCCAATCCTGCAAATTGTCCGGATCTAAATCCGCGACCGTAGCAAAGCTGAGTCTGGCCTCACAAGCCGGGCAGCAAAGGGCCGCCGCTTCCAGTTCCGCTTCCATCTCCGCGGCTTTTTTAGCCGGCGGCAGCGGTTGCTGGTGGCTGAGCTTCAAATCAGGATTATACGAATAGCGCTCAATAAACAGGGACAAAACTTCGGCGGCGCTCTGACCCTCCTCCCGGGCTACAATATCCAGTAAAACTTTCAGCACCTGACCGGTATAAAAAGCGTCACTCACCGCCTGATGAAAGGGTCGGGTCTTGGGGATTTGCAGCAAATCCAGGGCATACTCCACACTCCGCTGCGGGCCGCCGGGTTCACATATGCGGGTAAAAGCTCGCTGTACATTAAGCACGCGCACGCAAAGACAACTGTCCAAAGTGTGAAAAGCCAGGTTCTCTTTCAAAGGTTTAGCATCGCTGTCACTCCAGGTACAAAACACATAAGAAGAGCCACAAAAGCGGCTGAAGCTGGTCATAGCATCCGGAAAGCTCACTCCGTATTTTAACGACTGCGTGCCGCGGTTAATCACCTGGGCCACATAGTGATTCAGCTCCGTATAGAGGACGGGTTTTATCTGGGTGCTGAATTGCTCCAAAAAATTGCCGTCCGCATCCAGCTTTACCGCGCCGATTTCAATAATTTCATAAGGCATCCGGGCCCGGTCTGCCGCGGCGATGTGGCTGGAGCGGCTGGGCATATTCCATTCCAGATCAAAGACAATAAAGTTCTGCGGGTGCGTCGTGTAGCTTTCCATGCACTTCCTCTTCTCTATCAGGGTTCAGGCTGTTTACAGGCCGTAAAAAACCGCCCGGCTCAAGGAATCTTTCCCTGCGCCGGACGGCTCCCTGGGTGTGAGCTGTAAGCCCCCGGTTGAGGCAGCTTACAGCCGGCTGCTGTGCTTACTCCCCCAGGGACGGGTTTTCATCCGCCGTGTCCGGGCGGTCATCCTGAGTCTCCGCCTCAAGATCCTGCTCCAGCTCCTCCGACAGATCATCGGCCGCGTCATCGGATGCGTCAATGTCCGCTACCGCTCCGGCACTGGGGCTGTCCGTATCAATGTCATCTGGATCATCAACCGTAAACGAGCCAGCCGACTCAATCAGGGCACGGTTATCTTCAATGACCGGCACGGCGGTAATGTTGCGGTAAGCCTTCAAGCCGGTACCGGCCGGAATCAGCGTACCGATGATAACATTTTCCTTCAGGCCCAGCAGCGGGTCGATCTTGCCTTTAACCGCGGCGTCAGTCAGCACCCGGGTGGTCTCCTGGAACGACGCGGCGGATAAGAAGGACTCTGTGGCCAGCGAAGCTTTGGTAATACCCAGCAGCACGCGCTTGCCCTCTGCCTGCATCTTGCCTTCTGCTTCCAGCCGTTTATTTTCTTCCTGATAAGCAAACAGGTCAACCAGCGTGCCCGTCATCAGATTGGAATCACCCGGATCATCAATCCTGACCTTGCGCAGCATCTGGCGGGTGATGATCTCAACGTGTTTATCATTGATTTCAACACCGTTGTTTTTATAGACCTTAATAACCTCAGAAATAATGTAGCGCTGTACCCCGTCGGGTCCGCTGATCCGCATAATATCATGCGGATTAACAGAACCATCCGTGATCAGGTCACCCGGTTTGACGGTTTCGCCATCACTGACCAGCAGCGGCGCGCCAAACGGCACACTATAGGTGACAGCTTCTTTATCCTCATTGGTGACCGTAACTTCACGTTTGCGGCGGGCGCCTTCTTCAATATGCACCGTGCCGCCCAACTCGGTCATGATGGCCTGGCCCTTAGGTTTACGGGCTTCAAACAGTTCCTCGACACGGGGCAGACCCTGCGTAATATCACTGGAGGCCGCAATACCGCCGTTATGGAAGTTACGCATGGTCAGCTGCGTGCCCGGCTCACCAATGGACTGCGCGGCCATAATGCCAACCGCTTCGCCCACCACGGCAAAACCGCCGGTAGCCAGGTTAGTGCCGTAGCACTTGGAGCAAATACCGTTTTTAGAGCGGCAATTCAGCGCGGTGCGGATCGGCACCATCTCAATGCCGGCCGCTTCAATCCGGTCAGCTACCGTAGCTGTGATGAGCTCGCCCCCCGGAGCCAGGACCTCTCCGGTTTCCGGGTCTAAGACATCCCGTGCGGCGCAGCGACCCAAAATCCGGTCATGCAGAGACTTGACCACATGTCGGCTGCCCACGGTGGAACCTACGGTCAGCGCGGTCATTTCCGTGTAGTCACTGGTATGGCAGTCTTCTTCCCTGATAATTACGTCCTGGGCCACGTCAACCAGCCGGCGGGTCAGATAACCTGAGTCAGCCGTTTTCAAAGCCGTATCAGACAGGGCCTTGCGGGCGCCGTGCGAAGAGATAAAGAACTCCAGCACGTTCATGCCTTCGCGCAGGTTGGATTTGATCGGAATTTCAATGGCCTGTCCTGACGTATCCGTCATGTTGCCGCGCATGCCGGCCAGCTGCTTGATCTGCGACATGGAGCCACGGGCGCCGGAAGCCGACATCATTTGTACCGGGTTGTCATCCGGGAGGCTGTTTTTCAACGCTTCCGTGATGTCATCTGTAATCTGCCGCCAAACCTTAATGGTAGCCTGCTTACGTCCGTCCTCATTTAACAGGCCGCGGTTGAACTGCTTGGTAATGCGATCAACCTTGACCTCAGCCTCAGCCAGGAATTTCTTTTTAACGCCCGGCACAATCATGTCAAAGATACCAATGGAGATACCGCTGCGGGTGGAGTAATGATAGCCCAGCGCCTTGATCCGGTCCAGGGTGGCCGCGGTGACCGGGATACCATTATGGATGATGCAGCGTTCAATAATATCACCCAGCTGCTTTTTGCCCACTCGGAAATCCACCTCAATTTTGAGACAGTTTTCCGGCTGGCTGCGGTCCACATAGCCCAGATTCTGGGGCAGGACTTCATTTAACAGCAGCCGTCCCAAGGTAGTCTTTATGGTACCGGTAACCGTCTCTCCAGCCGGATTTTGCCTGGAAACCCGGACCAGAATAGGCGCCTGCAGGGTAATGATGTGCTCACCATAAGCCATGCGGGCTTCGTCCATACTGCTGAAAGCTTTGTTTTCGCCCTTATCCCCTTCCCGGACGGTGGTCAGGTAATAGATACCCAAAACCATATCCTGGGTGGGGACGGTAACCGGTTTGCCATCCTGCGGTTTGAGCAGATTGTTGGCAGCCAGCATCAGGTAACGGGCCTCCGCCTGAGCTTCAGCGGACAAGGGCAAATGCACGGCCATCTGATCGCCGTCAAAGTCAGCGTTGTAAGCGGTACAGGCCAGCGGATGCAACTTGATGGCCCGGCCTTCAACCAGCACCGGTTCAAAAGCCTGAATGCCCAGACGGTGCAGGGTAGGCGCGCGGTTAAGCAGGACCGGGTGATCCTTGATAACGTCTTCCAGAATATCCCAGACCTCATCTGAAGCCCGCTCCACCAAACGTTTGGCGGTCTTGATATTGTGAGCGTAGCCTTCTTCAACCAGCCGCTTCATTACAAAGGGCTTGAACAGCTCCACGGCCATTTCCTTAGGCAGGCCGCATTGGTGCATTTTGAGCTCCGGGCCAACCACGATAACAGAACGGCCGGAGTAGTCCACCCGCTTACCCAGCAGGTTCTGGCGGAAACGACCCTGTTTACCTTTCAGCAAATCAGACAGGCTCTTGAGCGCCCGGCTGGACGCCCCGGTTACCGGGCGGCCGCGACGGCCATTATCAATCAGCGCGTCGACTGCCTCCTGCAGCATCCGTTTTTCATTGCGCACGATAATCTGCGGCGCTCCCAGGTCTAGGAGTTTGGACAGGCGGTTATTGCGGTTAATAACCCTGCGGTACAGATCATTCAGGTCAGAGGTGGCAAAACGGCCGCCATCCAGCTGCACCATAGGCCGAAGTTCCGGCGGCAGGACCGGCAGGACATCCAGCACCATCCATTCGGGGCGGTTATTGGAGATCTTGAAAGACTCCACCACTTCCAGCCGTTTGATGATCCGGGCCCGTTTTTGGCCGCTGGAGCTGCGCAGTTCCGCCCGCAGCTCATCGGCCAGGGTATCCGGGTCAATGGCCTGCAGCAATTCTTTAACCGCTTCCGCGCCCATTTGAGCCCGGAAATTACTGCGGCCAAAGTTAGCCTGCGCGTCGCGGTATTCCCGCTCCGTCAGCAGCTGCTTGTACTGCAGGGTGGTCTTGCCCGGATCCAGCACAATGTAGCTGGCAAAGTACAGCACTTTTTCCAGATTGCGCGGGGAAATATCCAGGATCAGGCCCATGCGGCTGGGGATACCGCGGAAATACCAGATATGCGATACCGGCGAAGCCAGCTTGATATGGCCCATGCGCTCGCGGCGCACTTTAGCCTTAGTGACTTCAACACCGCAGCGGTCGCAGACAATGCCGCGGTAACGGATCTTTTTATATTTACCGCAATGGCACTCCCAGTCTTTGGTCGGTCCGAAGATCCGTTCACAAAACAGGCCGTCCCGCTCAGGCTTAAGGGTGCGGTAGTTAATGGTTTCAGGCTTTTTAACTTCACCATGCGACCATTCCAGAATCCGCTCCGGCGAAGCCAGGCTGATGCCGATCGCTTCAATATTGTTCATTTCCATTTTATTATCGCCGCGGCGGTCATATCTGCTGCGGCTGTTATTCATCAGCCCATCCGTTTCCGGCATGGGGACATCAACCTGCTGCTGCAAGTCCAGATTCAGATTATCAGAATTCATCGTTGCCCTCACTCTTGCTCGGTGTGTGCGCGTGCACCAGATCGAAATCATCCTCCGCCGGTTCCGCATTATCCACCGTCAGGGTATCGTCTCCGCTCTGGCGGTTAAGCTGGCCGGTCTGAAAGCCGCTCCGGTTTAGCTCCTGTTCATCATCCTTGCTGAAGTCAATGTGGCGCAGGCGATGACTGGGCAGGGTATCAATTTCGTCATCTTCAATTTCTTCTTTAATCTCCAGCGGGACGTTGTCCGTCGTGAAGACTTTAACATCCAGACACAGAGACTGCAGTTCCTTAACCAAAACCTTAAAGGATTCAGGAATACCGGACTCCGGTACGTTTTCACCCTTGACAATGGCTTCATAGGTTTTGGTCCGGCCGGTAATATCATCAGATTTAACGGTCAGGATTTCACGCAAGGTATAGGACGCGCCGTAGGCTTTAAGTGCCCAGACCTCCATTTCGCCAAAGCGCTGGCCGCCAAACTGGGCTTTACCGCCCAGCGGCTGCTGAGTTACCAGGGAGTAAGGTCCGATGGAACGGGCGTGGATTTTGTCATCCACCAGATGATGCAGTTTAAGGTAATACATAATGCCTATGGTAACCCGGTTTTCAAACGGTTCACCGGTCCGGCCATCATACATGACGGTTTTGCCGTCCGGGTCAATCCCGGCTTTTTCAAACGCTTCCCGCACATCATCCTCATTGGCGCCGTCAAAGACCGGGGTGGCAACCTTCCAGCCCAGCGCCCGGGCCGCGCGGCCCAGATGGACCTCAAGCAGCTGGCCGATATTCATACGTGACGGCACGCCCAGGGGGTTAAGCACAATGTCCAGCGGGGTGCCGTCCGGCAGGAAGGGCATGTCCTCAACCGGCAGAATACGGGACACCACACCTTTATTACCATGCCGTCCGGCCATTTTATCGCCCACGCTGATTTTGCGTTTTTGAGCAATATATACACGGACCAGCCGGTTGACGCCGGCCTTCTTGAGATCGTCCTCCTGATTGTTGCGGTCAAACTCAACCACATCCACCACAATACCGGATTCACCGTGCGGCACCCGGACGGAGGTATCCCGGACCTCACGGATCTTTTCACCAAAAATAGCCCGGTACAACCGTTCCTCCGCGGTCAGCTCCGTCTCGCCCTTGGGGGTGACTTTACCCACCAGGATATCCCCGGAACGAACTTCAGCGCCAATGCGGATAATGCCCCGCTCATCCAGATCCTTCAGCACATCATCACTGACGTTGGGGATTTCACGGGTGATTTCCTCCGGCCCCAGCTTAGTGTCACGGGCTTCGCAGTCATATTCCTCAATATGAATTGAGGTGTAGACATCCTCCCGCACCAGCCGTTCACTGATCAAAACGGCATCCTCATAGTTATAACCTTCCCAGGTCATAAAGCCGATCAGCACGTTGCGGCCCAGCGCCAGTTCACCGTGATCCGTTGACGGACCGTCGGCAATGATTTCGCCTTTTTTAACCTGCTGGCCCATCTTGACGATAGGGTGCTGGTTGACACAGTTGCTTTGGTTGGAGCGCTGATACTTGGTCAGGCTATAGGTGTCTTTAGTCGTTTTGCCCGTGGAGACCACAATGGAATCCGCCGAGACATACTCCACCACGCCGTCATTTTTGGCAATGGCGCAGACACCTGAATCCCTGGCGGCATAGTACTCCATACCCGTACCGATGATCGGAGCCTCGGTTTTAATCAGCGGCACCGCCTGACGCTGCATGTTGGAGCCCATCAGGGCGCGGTTAGCGTCATCATTGCCCAAAAACGGGATCAGGCTGGTTGCGACGGACACCACCTGTTTGGGCGAAACATCCATCAGGTCCACGCGTTCCGGCGGAATTTCCAAAAACTTATCCAGCCAGCGGACCGTGATGCGCTTGGCAATGAAGTGGCCTTCCTCATCCAGCGGCTCATTGGCCTGCGCAATGTAATAGTTATCCTCCTGGTCAGCCGTCATATAGCGGACCTCTTTGGTTACAATGCCCTTTTCCTTATCATAAATGCGGTAAGGGGTTTCAATAAAGCCGTAGTTGTTAACCCGGGCATAGGTAGCCAGCGAGTTGATCAGGCCGATGTTCGGTCCTTCAGGGGTTTCAATGGGGCACATCCGGCCGTAGTGGGACGTATGAACGTCACGGACTTCAAAGTTAGCGCGGTCACGGGACAGGCCGCCCGGTCCCAAAGCGGACAAGCGGCGCTTATGCGTGAGCTCGGCCAGGGGATTTTGCTGGTCAGCAAACTGTGACAGCTGCGAAGAACCAAAAAACTCTTTAATCGCCGCGCTGATGGGGCGCGTATTCACCATGTTTTGCGGGGTAGCGGTTTCAGGTACGGCCGAATTCAGTTTTTCCCGCACCGCGCGCTCCATGCGGGCAAACCCCACCCGAATCTGATTTTGCAGTAATTCACCGACCGAGCGGATGCGGCGGTTGCCCAGGTGATCAATATCATCTGTGGTGCCAACACCCTTAAACAAACCCAGCAAATAGCTCACTGAAGCGACAATATCCTCCAGGGTCAGATGCTTGGGCGTCAGCTCCGTTTGCTTCAGCAGTAGCGCGTCCTGCAGCAGTTCCACCAAATTGGCTTCAGGATCTGCTTCAACTTTGGCCTCAACTTCAGAAATCACGTCACGCAAGACAGAGATGCGTACCATTTCATGAAGGCCCGCATCCTCCGGATCAAAGCCGGCCAGCCTGGCCTCACCAAAATGATTGCGCAGGTAAAGATCCGCATGCACCCGGCCGTTACCAATGACCTTGTGCTTGCTGTCCCCTTCAACCACCGTATCACCGGAAACCAGCATGGGCAGAACCATGACCTCATTGATGCCGGCCTCTTGAATCGCCCAGGCGGTTTGCTCATCAATAATCTGACCGTCTTCGGCCAGAACCTCGCCGTCCTCTGTGACCACATTCTGCGCGGCCTTATGTCCGATCAGGCGGTCGGCCAGGGACAGCTTTTTATTCAGTTTATAAGTTCCCACCCGGGCCAGATCATAGCGGCGGGCATCAAAGAACATGTTGCGCAGCAGACTCTCCGCGCCTTCAGTTGACACCGGATCTCCCGGCCGCAGTTTACGGTAAAGCTCCTGCAAGCCCTCCTCACGGGAGTGGCAGGTATCCTTGGTCAGGGTGGCCATCAAGCGCTCATCCTCACCAAACACCTGCAGCATTTCCTCATTGGTGCCAAAGCCCAGGGATCTCAGGAAAACGGTGATCGGGAATTTGCGGTTGCGGTCTACCCGCACCGACACGATATCATTGGCGTCCGACTCATACTCCAGCCACGCGCCGCGGTTGGGGATGATCTGCGACGCAAACAGGGTTTTGTCAGTCTTAACGTCATTAGCTGAGGAAAAATACGCTCCCGGTGAACGGACCAGCTGGCTGATCACCACACGCTCAGCCCCGCTGATAATAAAGGTGCCGGTCTCTGTCATGATAGGGAAATCACAAATGTACAGCAGCTGCTCCACATGGGTGCCGTCTGCCTTATCCAGGCGGACCTTGACCTTAAGCGGGGCGGCATAGGTTTCATCATGCACGCGGCATTGTTTGATGCTGCGGCTGGGATGATTGATATCAAACTCTTTATCTACAAACGATAAGCGCAGCGAATTACTGAAATTTGCGGTTATGGGAGAGATATCCCGCAAGACATCCATCAGTCCCTGATCTAGGAACCACTGGTAGGACTTTTTTTGTATCTCTACCAGATATGGAATATCTACGACTTCCTCCAGCTTGGAATACGACATTCGTTCGGCATTACCCAGTTTTACCGGATGCACCATGTACAGTTCACCTCATCACACTTGACGTTACCGCCTGATTTCCGTTATTTTATTAAACAAACGGAACGGTTTTGATTGTCCGCCAATATTCAGAGCCCTCAGTATGACGGCCCGAGCGGCAGAAAACAGCTGAGAGTCGCTTTATATCGACACGTTTAATCATTATAGCAACGTATTTTCCTTAGCGTCAACGGCCGGATACTATAAAAGCGGCTTTGTCAAGCACTTTCAGATTATCTACTGAACTTTTAGCGAATTAACAAAAATGTTGGTTTATATTGACAACAAACTTTTTTTCTGAAGCAGGCTGTATGCTGGATTAGCATAGAATTGCCTGAACCCCTCTTAAGCCAGCTGCGCTTAATAACTTACCAGGTATACTTTAATTGGTAACATGGGTGGACTGCAGACTATGACTTGACCGCTCCCGCGGTAAGGCCCTGAATAATTTGTTTTTGCTCAATTAAGTAAAAAATCATGATGGGTACCATACTGAGAAGGAAGGCGGCAAAGGCTAAATTATAAGCCACAGTATATTTAGATTGAAAATTGTATTGATACAGAGGCAGAGTCCACAATTTCTGACTAGCATTCAACATTAATAACGGCAGCTGAAAATCATTCCATATCCAAAGCGTATCCATAATAATAATTGACACAATGATTGGTTTCATCAAAGGATAAACAATATGAAGGAATGTGTAAAACACACTGGCTCCATCTATGTAAGCCGCTTCATCCATTTCAATCGGCACGCCAGTCTGAATAAAACTAACCGCCAGGAGCAAACCTTCTGACAATGAATAACACCAATATAAAATAATTAAACCCCAGCTATTTAACAGATGCAGATTACTCATGAGTTTGATTTGCGGCACCATCAAAATTGTAAAAGGTACAAACGCACCAGATACAAACAAAAAATAGACTGCCTTATAATAGACTTTTCTAAAGTTACGGGCTACAGCGTAGGAAACCAACGGTACAATAAAGGCAATCCCATCTAAGGAAACAACTGTTATAAAAAGAGAATTCCAGATGTAATATATAAAGTTAGACGCCCTAATAACTTCAGAAAAATTGCCCCAATACAGCGTAACAGGCAGCGCAAAAAAATCTTGCGCTGTTTCTGCCGGGGTTTTAAAAGCTGTGATCACCGTCACATACATAGGCAAAAGTATGGCTGCAAGTCCAAGGATTAAAAACAAGTATGTACTTATAGTCGAAACTAATGATTTGTTAAACAATAGTCCCTTCCGGCTTACGTCATTGGTTTTGATCATGGGGTGCCTCCTAATCCTTTACTCTGCTCATGTGCAGTTGCAGTAAAGCAAAGATAGTTATGAGCAAAAAGCAGAGGGTAGATTCCGCAGAAGAATAACCAAAGCGCATATCTGTAAACGCATGTTTATATATCAGCGTTGCAATAGACATCGTGGAAAATCCAGGACCTCCATTAGTAGTGGCCTTAATGTAATCAAAAACCATTAACCCGGACCGCGCGTTAAAAATAATGATGATAGAGATAGTCGGCATAAGCAATGGTAATTTAATATACCGTAAGGTCTGCCCATGACTGGCGCCATCAATTCGAGCGGCTTCTAATATGTCATTGGAAATAGTTTGCAAACCAGAAATAGCCAATACCGTCGGCAAGGCTGTTCCTTGCCAGATATTGATAAGAAGAATGGCAAACATAGCTGTTTGACTATTACTGAGCAGCGATTGGGACAAAATAGGGATATGAAGGGTTTTGCCTATAACCGGCAGTAAATTACTGTATATTTGATTGAAGATCAAGCCAATTGTAATACTACTTAAGACCGCTGGAAAAAAGTATACCGCTCTGAAAAATGACTTTCCCTTTATATTTCGGTTTAATAACAATGCCAGCAGTACCGCCATAAAAGTACAGATTATCACCAGCAAAAAGGTATACCCAAATGTTCTGCCAACGATCGTTAAAGAAGTCTGATCAGACAATATTTTGTGATAATTATCCAGACCAACATAGTGAAAGGTTTTGCTCATACCATTCCAATCGGTCAGACTGTAATACAAGCCCGAGATAAGCGGATAGACAATAAAAAAGCTATATAGAAAAACTGCCGGCAGGGTGAAAAATATAAAAACGCCCTTCCGATTGACAGACTTCTTTTGGACTCCAGCCCTCACCTGCCTCATACGCACCTTCCTCCAATATACAAATAACCGGAATCTCTACTTTGCCCACTTTGTCGAGTTCCGGTTATCTGCGCATTTTTAGCTACTGTCCTTGCAAGACAGTTTGTATATTACTCAAGTAGGCATCCACATCTCCACTTTGCACTAACTCATCTGCGTAACTGTTCATGCTGTCAATAACCCCCACATTCCAGATCTGGTCAGGCCAAATGCCCAGGCTTTGTGGATCATTAAAATAGTCTAGCAGGGGTTTGGTCTGTGTTACGGTCGTTTCTACGCCATTGATATAGGAAGGAGAGCCGTCCATATCGGCGTAATACTGCGCATTTTCCTGTTCGGCCATAAAAGCCAGGAACTTCAAGGCCTCTTGGGGATGTTCGCAGGTACTGCTGATTGCCAAACAATGATCATTTTGGTAAGGTATGACAGTTTTTTCATCTTCACTGGCTGGTAATGCAAAGGTGGAATAGTTAAGGCTGTCATTATCCTCATTAATGGTGGGTAGCATCCAAATGCCGCCTATAATCATTGCCGCTGAGCCATTGGCAAAATCGGCAATAGCCTGTTCATAGGTGCTGCCAAATGAATCATCTTGCGCGTACTTATTCAGTTCAAGAATTTTATTAGCCGTGATTCTAAAGCCGTCAAAATCTGCTACAGATTTACTGCCGCTCTGAATATCTGCAAAAACTTGCTCAAAATTACTGATATCCTCAACCTGTAGCATCTCTATGGTTTGTCCAGCGTGCGAAGATTGATTAAACATTGCTAATGGTGTGATACCAGCAGTCTGAAGTTTTTGACAGACTTGGATAAACTCTTCATAGGTGCTGGGAACTTCAAGCTGATTGGCGGTAAAAATATCCTTGTTATAAAATACGCCGGCAGCATTCATTGAGATCGGTAAGCAATATGCTTTACCGTTATATTCCACTGTTTCTAACATGCCGTCCTTAACATTGGCCAAAAATTCTTGATCCGTTAAATCAAGCAGCATTTCATTATTGACCATTTCTTTAAAAACTGGATCTGTTGCCCAGTGACTCAATATATCCGGCATGTTATTTGTGGACATACGGGTCTGTAAAACTGTCGTTGGATCAGGATCATTAATTTGTTCAATCACAATATCGGGATTTTCTTTTTCAAATTTAGCAATTAGAGTATTGTAAATGTCCTCAACTTCGGGCTTTACGTTAAAATACTCCAAGTGAACCGTTTCACCGCTGTTTTCGTTACTGATAGCAGAGCTTTGTTCAGCCGCGTTAGTTTTGCCCGTATCCGCAGATTGTTCTGCAGTTTGAGTACTGTCACCGCTAATACCTGTTCCCCCCATACAACTGCTTAATATGGCAGTACTAAGCAGGACAGCAGCGCTTGCAATAAATTTTACTTGTTTCATAACTCCCCCTATTCTGCTGCAATGCAGCGTTCCATATAGTGGCTGATCTCCTGACAAACTTGTAAATTGGCATCTGTATTTGTATAACAATGATCTGCTCCAGGTATAAGCTTTAATTGAGCATGTTCTTTCCAAATATACTTTAGCTGCACTGAGTTATAAGGTGGGGAATCCTGATCATTTTGACCATGAATCAACAAAGCATGAGGTGTTACCTGCCTTGCCAGCGCAAATCCATCCAGTGCCGCACAGTCTTCAATCAGCTCGCGACCGATTTGAAATCCTCCTAAATCCATCACTCCCTTGCTCAGAAAGGATGTAAGATTCGATCCCGTTAACGGCGCAGTCAGCTCATGAAAGATGGTAAAGGCAGAGCTTATCAAGACCAGTCCGGCTATAGCCTGCGGCTGTTGTGCATAGGTCATTAATGCCACCAGACTACCCATTGAATGTCCACTCACAAAAAGTTGAGCTGAATCAAGTCCTGGGTGAGCTTTGGCAAATGCTAAAACCGCAGCTAGATCTGCTGTTTCGCTCCTGAGCGTTACATTCTGGGCAGCTCCACTACTTTCACCATGGCCGTTAAAATCAAAACGTAAGCTACTGATCCCGATATCATATAAGGTTTGGCTGATAGTAACCAACAGGCGTTCATTCCTGTTTCCAGTAAGGCCATGACCCAAAATCAAGCAAGGGCAGGGACCTTGTGTCTGAGGTCGATAGAGTTCCCCTATGAGTTGATGATCTCCACTTAACAGTTCCAGATGCTCTCTCACTGCTTCGCCCTTCAGAGCAATAATTAATAAATACGCCGCCTGACTCAAAGCGTTCAATTTACTGTGCTCTTGCAAAGTATGATAATGGCATATCTCCTGATGTTATATGCTTTACTTTTCTGAATTTATGTCAAAACTTGATGTTTTTTCCTGCGGATAAGAAGCAATAAGCAGATATACTTATCAACTTTTTACTTTTTTTGTTGAAGATACTGTTTGGGAGTTAGCTTATAGTACTTGCGAAATACAGAAATAAAAGACTTCAGGCTAGTAAACCCACAGTCATAAGCAATATCAGTCATCGTCTTCTTAACATTTTCCATTTGAAAGCAGGCCGCATTTAGTCTTTTTAACTGGAGATAATCACGGAAGCTAATACCTGTCACTTGATGAAAATGTCGCGAAAAATATTCTTGATCAAGGCCAAGAAAAGCTGACAGGTCCTGCAGACTAATATTCTGGGTATATTTTTGATTAATATAGGCAATAGCTTGATCAATATTTCTCAACCCTTTTTTTGTAGGAATTGGGTAATAAACCGGATCTGTACAATGCTCAAGTAAATAAATAACAATGCGGAGAATTGTTTCTGTAATCTCTAATGAATAAAATTTATTCTTATTTGAATACAATTCTGCAATGCGATTCATTTCACAACTCAGGTAGTCGGTCTGTTCGCGTGTAAAGCACTCTGTGAAGTGATAGTTATCTATGTCGCAAAAATACCGACGAATAAACTCATAGTCAATCAGTAAAACTAAAGATTCTTCTTCCTCACATATTTCTGATCGATAAGAGGCATGAACCTCTCCACTGTTAACCAGAAACATTTCACCCGTACTGATTTCTCTTTCTGCCCCATGCGCCCACATAATCGTACTTCCATAGATCAAATAATTGATCTCAATATCCTGATGCCAATGAGGCAACACAACATCGGCTAATCTATCGCCTTCCTTTCTAAAATAAACCACTTTAACCGGAATAATACCGTCATGCTCAATTGCCTCAAGATGTTTTTCCGCCATTCTACTTTCCCCCCTGCATAACGCAACGCCGTCAGAATCCCCCCTTAGATCTGACGGCGCTGTAAGCAGCAATTTCTCTTTCAGCGATCCCAGTTTAGCCTACAAACCGCAGCGCTAAAGCATTGGTCGTATACTGATAGGCCGCCTCATCCAGCAAAGCCTCGCTGTCTTCGCTAAACTTGGTGCTGCGCAGCGCCGATGCGACTTCATCCTCCCAATACGGCCTGTCTCCATCTGACACATAATACATGACATGATAGCCATAGGAGGACTCGACCAGGCCTGTATCCCCCGGTTCTCTGGACGGGTCATAGCACCAGTCCTCAAAGGACTTCACCATTTCGCCGCGATACACATCGGTATATTCAGTGGCTTCCGCAGCTTCTTCTGAGGCCAGCAGTTCCTCTGACTGCGCAATCATATCGTCTTCACTGGTGATCTTGGCCAAAATGGCTTCCGCTTCCGCTTTCTTTTCCAGTTTTTCCGCGTCCGTCGTGCTCTCACTGGTTGAGATCAAAATGTGGCGAACCGTCGGCGCCGGCTCTTCCTGCCGGGACCGTTCAATAAAGTAAACCAGATAATACGTGCTGCCGCTTTGAATCAGCGTCTTATCCCCGCTGACCCGACTGCTGTCAAACAGCCAGGTTTCTACGTCGGTTGGTGAAATCGAAGAGGCCTTAGCATACTCGTGCAAGGAACTATCATTATCTATATAGTCCTGGCGCTCATCTTCACTCACCTGATCCAGCGCTGCGGAAGCAAAGCTCTCCTCATCCGTGATCCCGTCCAGGATGGCCTGGGCCTCAGCTGCCGTATCATCTTCCAGCTGCTGGGTCTCCTCATCGGTGGCGTCATCCTCCGCGGTAGGTGTCGTGATGGTAAAGGAACGGTAATTTACATAATCGTAGGTATCTTTGTTGGCTTCATACTCGGCCTGAATTTCCTCATCCGTAATATCATAGCTTTCCGGATATTGGGTAGCATACTCATTGGCCAGCAGGTTACGTTCCAGAATTTGGCGAATTGTTTTTTCATTGGCGCCGGCGCCATAGTTGGTTTCATAATAATTAGCCAGATCCAGCGAACTGGTGTAAGTAGCGCTGATGTTGGCAAAATATTCATCCAGGCTATCCTGATCTTCCTGCGTCAGGGTAATACCCTCTTTTTCAGCTTCAGCGGCGTACGCCACCACTTGCTGCAGGGTTTCCTGGGTTTGCTCGTTTATTGTGTCGCGCCAGGTTTCCGTATTGCCATTTGCGTCCGTGGTTGCAAACAGCTGATTTTCAGCTTCCAGATCCAGACTGCCATTGCTGTCTGTCGCGGCATAACCCAGTGACGCATAGGTATTATACTGGCTGTAAACACTGTTAAAATAATAGTTATATTCCAGCATGCTGATTTTTTCACCGTTTATCGTCATCGGCTTCATATTCCGCTGAGCAATACCGGTAGAAAACAAAATCCACACCAGGACAATAATTAAAACCAGGGCGCCGATCACCGAGCCGACAACCTTTTTGGTGGTGCTGCTGCCGCCGGTTTTAATCTTCTTTTTACTGCCGTCTTTAGCTCTCATTTGCCGCAGCCGTTTTTCCCGTTCCAGGCGCTGTTGATCACGCTTATCCAGCTCATTCCTAGTTGAAGTTTTCAGTGCCTTCGCGACAGCTTTTTTTTGCTTTGCATCCAGTTTTTGATCGTCAGCCATTGTCCGCCTACCTTTATTTTATTTATAACGGTTTACTGTCCTGATTTAGCATAACCGGTCTGAGGGCTAATCTCAGAACCGCGTAAATGCGCATGCGCTAATAATAAGCATGTCCTGCCGGCATAGCAAGCCAGCACTGCGCTTTTATACTATAATCGCTTACTTTCCTTAATCCTACCTTAAATATCCACGTCATCTGGTTTTGTCGGCCGGAACTGCTTCTGGCTCATAAGCTCCGTCAGGCGGTCCAGATCCTCATTTGAATAGTATTCAATAATAATTTTCCCCTTTTTCCGGTGGGGTGATGCCTTCAGGCTGACTTTGGTGCCTAAAGCCTGCGACAATTTTGTTTCTACAGATGTCACGCTGAGTTTATAGGCGTCTGGCAGGGCCGCTTCCACAGGGATTGCCTGTTGCTGCTGCTCCGGATCCAATAAGCGGCGAATCAGTTTTTCAGTTTCTCTGACACTTAATTGCCTTTCAACAATTAAATTCGCGTATTTTTCCTGCTGCGCGCTGTCAGGTAAGGCTAACAGCGCGCGCGCGTGGCCTTGCGTTAATAACTCTTCCACGACCATCTGGCGTATTTTAGGGGACAGATTCAGCAGCCGCAGGGTATTGGCCAGCGCCGGCCGGCTCATGCCTACAGTTGTAGATAGCTTCTCCTGAGTCATATTATAGTCTTCCGCCAGCTTCTTTAAAGCTTCCGCGGTTTCAATAGGATTGAGGTCCTGCCGCTGCAGATTTTCAATCAAGGCTTGCTGCAGAATTTGGGCGTTGCTCAGTTCCCGGACAATAGCGGGTATTTTTTTCAAACCAGCTAATCTGGCCGCCCGCCAGCGCCGTTCACCGGCGACAATCAGATATGTCCCATGCTGCTGAGTTACGATAATCGGCTGAATAACCCCGTTTTCTTTTATAGAATCAGCCAATTCCTGTAAGCGTTCCTGATTAAAATCTTTACGCGGCTGGCTTTGATTAGGACTGACCTCATTAATGTCAAGCTCATGAATGGCATGACTGTCCAAAGCTGAAACCGTCTGTTCACCCATCAGCGCCCCTAAACCTCTGCCCAGGCCCTTTCCCTTTGCTGCCGCGCTCATGCTTGTTTCTCCTTCCACAGTTTTGTTCTTTTCAAGACTTCCCGGCTGAGTTTTAAATAAGCTTCCGCTCCTTTGGACCGGCGATCATAAACGGAAATAGGCTGACCATAGCTGGGAGCTTCACTTAACCGGACATTTCTGGGGATGACAGTTTTGAAGGTTTTTTCCCCAAAATAACGGCGTACATCCTGCTCAACCTGATTTGCCAGCTGAGTTCGGCCATCAAACATGGTAAGCACCACCCCGAATATTTCCAGAGTAGGATTCATTGTCTGTCTGACAGTTTGATAGGTTTCCATTAACTGCGTGACCCCTTCCAGCGCATAATACTCAGTCTGAATGGGAATAAGCAGGGCCGAAGCCGCCGACAGTGCATTAAGCGTCAATAAACCCAGCGAGGGCGGGCAATCAATAATTAAGTAATCATAGGGTTCCGTAAAGCCAGCCAACGCTGTTTTCAGACACTGCTCACGATTAGGCAAAGGCGCCAATTCAATTTCCGCCCCGGCCAGATCAATCGTACCGGCACAAACCCGCAAATTGCGGACCAGGGTTGGCTGCAAACAGTCTGACAGGGGGACTTTGTCAATAATAAGCGAATAAGTGTTGGCCGTGTTTTCCTGTTTTTTGTCAATACCCAAACCACTGCTGGCATTTGCCTGCGGATCAAGATCAACCAGGATAACGCGTTTGCCTCTAATGCCTAGAAAAGCGGCCAGATTAACTGAAGTCGTTGTTTTACCGACGCCGCCTTTTTGATTAACAACCGCCAGGATCAAACCCATGCTGTTCTCCTTATATTCTTTCATGATGACCCATTTCCTGTACATCCGTACAGATTTTTATGATCAATCCTTATTATGCCACATTTTTCCGGACGAATTGAGACATTACAAGACTGTCCATAAGCTGTAATACTTTAGCCGTCACTCTGACTAAAAAGCTGCTTGCCTGGTATGGTTTGTTTCACGTGAAACCAGCTTTAAACCTGTTTCACGTGAAACTAAAAAGAAGAGAGGGTTAGTCTCTTCTTTTAGTTTTCTTCAGTTATCGGGTTTTAGCTTCTGTATCAGACATCCAGGTTAGCGTATTTAGCGTTTGTTTGAATAAAGTCCCGTCGGGGTTCAACTTTTTCTCCCATCAACAAGGTCATCATGGCGTCAGCCTGGGCGGCATCCTCAACGGTGACCTGCAAAATCCGCCGGGTTGATGGGTTCATGGTGGTGTCCCATAATTGGTCTGAACTCATTTCCCCTAAGCCTTTATACCGCTGAATGGAAGGGTTGGTCCAGCCATGTTCGGTTTTGATCGCATCCACATCCTCATCCGTATAGGCATAATACTCTTCTTTACCCTGATAAACTTTGTACAGAGGGGGGCAGGCAATGAATACATGGCCTTTTTCAACCAGTTCCTTCATATGCCGATAGAAAAAGGTTAACAGCAGTGTGCGAATGTGAGAACCATCCACATCAGCATCCGCCATGATAATAATTTTGCCGTATCTCAATTTGCTGATATCAAAATCGGTGCCGATACCGGTACCCAGGGCCATGACGATCGGCGATAATTTATCATTACCGTAAACTTTATCCGTCCGGGCACGTTCCACATTCAACATCTTACCCCACAAGGGTAAAATGGCCTGATATTTACGCTCCCGACCGCCTTTAGCGGATCCGCCGGCCGAATCCCCCTCAACAATGAATACCTCACTTAAGCCGATGTCCTCAGATTGGCAATCGGTCAGTTTACCCGGCAGGGTGCCCGTGTCCAGACTGCTTTTGCGCCGGGTCAGATCTCTGGCTTTTCTTGCCGCATCCCGGGCTCGGTTAGCCTGGAGACATTTTTCCATGATAATCTTGGCGCCGGTGGGGTTTTCTTCCAGATAATCGGCCAGTTTATCATTCACCACGCTTTGGACAATGGCCTGCATTTCCGCGTTACCCAGCTTGGTTTTGGTCTGACCTTCAAACTGTGGGTCGGTCAGTTTAACGGAGATAATAGCGCACAAGCCTTCTCTGACATCTTCACCACTGAAATTTTTGTCATTTTTGCCCAGATAGTTGTATTTGCGGGCATAATCATTCATAACTTTGGTCAGGGCCATCTTAAAGCCGGTTAAATGCGTGCCGCCTTCTGTGGTGCAGATGTTATTGGCGTAGGAATAAATATTCTCCACATAGGAGTCATTATACTGCATGGCCACCTCAGCAAAATTGTCACCAACCTGGCTGGCAAAATATATAACCGGTTCATGTAAAGCGGTGCGATGGGCGTTCAGATACTCCACAAACGAAATAATACCGCCATCGTAATGCAAATGTTCCCGGACCGGGGTTTCTTCAGGGCGGTCATCGATCAGGTTGATGGTCACTTCCCGATTTAAAAAGGCCATCTCCCTGTAGCGGGTCAGCATCGTGGCAAAATCAAAGTGAATGTCAGGGAATATCTTATGGTCCGGCAGGAAGGTTGTGGTGGTACCCGTATCGCCGGCTTCAGTCGTGCCAATAACATGCAGGGGAGTGGTGGTCTTTCCCCTTTCAAAAGAAATTTCATAAATCTTGCCGTCACGTCTGACCTGGACATCCATCCATAAAGACAGTGCGTTAACAACCGAGGCGCCTACCCCATGTAATCCGCCGGACACAGAATAAGCACCGCCGCCAAATTTACCGCCGGCATGCAGTACGGTATGAACAACCTCAACGGTTGGTATCCCCATTTTGGGGTGGATACCAACGGGGATACCAGAACCATCGTCCTTTACAGTGACAGAACCGTCGTGATTAAGCGTAACATCAATCAGGGAACAGCGACCGGCCAGGGCCTCATCCACGGAATTGGCAACAATTTCATAAATCAAGTGGTGCAAGCCTCTGGATGTTGTATCGCCAATATACATCCCCGGGCGTTTGCGCACCGCCTCCAGACCTTCCAGGACCTGAATATCACTTTCATCATACTCTTTGGAATTATGCGTATTAAACTGATCCTGATCGCTGATATCCACCAGCCGCTCCGTGAAGTTGTCGTCCAGCATATTTAAAGTCGCAGTGTCTTCCTGCTCCTTAGCCAATGTCTCATCATCCGTCTGCTGGTCAAACTTATCTTCCGCTTCATCCTGGCGTCTCTTTGTGGTTCTGTTATCTTCTGCCATGCTCTTCCTCTTTTTATTAATAAATATATTTTATATTTTTATAGTCTGACCCGGAACGCTGCCGCTGTTTGATGGTGGCGGCACTGACCGGGGTCAGATAAGTCTTTTCAACGGTCACCACCGCCGATCTGGGCAGGCCCGGGCCTACCGTTTCAAGCTGCCCCCCGGCCTGCGCCTCCTGCAAAAAAAGCAGGGTGGTGTTGTCTCTGGGGTCCGCAGTTGTCTGATCTAAATCCAGAATAGCGACAATCAGATGTTCTGACAGGCTGTACTCTCCACCTATATGTACATACATAATTATAGCACACTTTCAAATCAGCTATTGTTCCTTGTCATCTAGCCTTATAAGCTTTATAAGGCGTAGCCAGGCCGTTTGTACGGTTATCCGTGTATCCCATCACGTTCCCGCTTTGTTTAGCCTTTAAGCCTGTCTGCAGGCATTTTACTGACCTGTCGCTTGACGCTCAGTCTGGCAAAGGCGCTGCTTCATCCAGATGACTGACTTTGGCTTCCTGCACCTGATAAAAATCTATGGTCTGAGTGCGGCCCAATTCTTTCAATTCCGTCCGAATGGCTTCCGTATCTGTGCAGCTGATAAAAACCTGACAGCCCTTAATGGCCTCCACCAGGCAGCCACGGCGCAGGACATCCAGCTCGCTCATAACATCATCCAGCAGCAGCACGGGCATTTCGCCCGTATACTGCTTAAGCAGCTTCAGCTCTGCCAGTTTCAGAGCCAGCACCGCGGTCCGTTGCTGACCCTGTGAACCAAAAGCCTTCAATGGCTGGCCGTTAATGCTGAGGATCAGGTCATCCCGATGCGGCCCGGATCCGGTAGCGCCGCGGGCCACATCATTATCATAATTGCGGCGATATAACTGCTGCAATTGCCGCAGCTGTCCGGCCGGTTCTTTTGTCTCGGCCGCCTGCGCTGCCGTCGCCGCCTGACTTTGGTAACGCAGACTGAGCTGTTCATGGTCATTTGCAATCTGGCGGTGGAACTGTCCGGCCAGCTGACTAATCTGTTCTGCAAAAACAAGCCGCTGCCGGATTAAGTTAAGCGCCAATTCCGCCAGTCTTTCAGTCCAGGTTTCCCATTCCGTCTTAAGTAACAGATCCAACTGATCCAGACCATAGGCAGATTTATCTCTTAGTTGTTTTAACAGGGTATTACGTTGATTCAATACTTTTGTATATTGCTGAAGGTCGCTGAAATAACCCGGCTTAATCTGCGAAATCAGAATATCCATAAAGCGACGCCGTTCGGCCGGCCCTTCCTTTACCAACATCAGGTCTTCCGGGGCAAAAATAACCGCGTTGAACAGACCATAAAGTGACGCAATGCGTGCCTGCAGTAAACCGTCATGCCACAACAACCGCCGGCTTTTTTTCTCCTGGTTGCCGTCAGGAAAGCTATTAAAATATGCCAGGGTCAGGGTTTCGTCCTTATAGCGGTCCGTGTCATAAAGCAGCTCTATCCTGTAGCCCTCCGCGCCGCGGCGAATAAGTTCTGTGTCCCGGGCGGTACGGTGCGAGCGGGCGCAGCTACAGCAATATAAGGCCTCCAGCAGGTTGGTCTTGCCCTGTCCGTTAAAGCCGGACAGCACATTAACGCCGGGACCAAAGGTCATATCCAGATGCTCGTAATTCCGGAAATTATGCAACTGTAGTTGTTTTACCTTCATGCTGTTTCCGCCGCCCCGTGCTGCCCGGCTTTAATTACCCGCATGTTATTTGCGCAGCGGCAAGACGATAAAGGCAAATTTGTCTCCGTTTTCCGGACGGATAACGCAGGGGCCAATATCGCCTTTAAATGAGACGGCGATATTTTCATCATCGATCACCCGCAGCGCATCCAGGAAAAAGCGGGGATTAAAATCACAGTCTATCAGCTTGCCGGTCAGCTGCACATTGAGCTCCTCATGCAGCGTGCCGCGGACTGTGGTGATATCAATGAACAGCCGCTCCTCATCCGGCGTGCTCAGCGTCACCGGGAACCGGTTGTTTTCAGCCGACAGCATCAGCAGGGAGCGGTCAAAGGCGTTCTGCATATCCCGGGTATTAATGATCATACGGGTAAGTTCATTGGTCGGTATGATGCTTTGGTAATTCAGGAACTCCCCCTGAATCAACCGGGACACCACTTTAACCTCGCCCAGATTGAACATAATGTGATTGTCCGTACTGTAGATATCAATCATGCCGCGTTCGCCAAGGATGCCGCTGAGTTCTCTTAATACTTTACCTTGAATGATAAAGCGCAGCTCCGGCCAGGGCGCGGACTGATCCTCCTTTTCAGGATCACGGGCAAAACGGCGCAGTGCCATGCGGAAACCGTCAATTGAGACCATCTCCAGCTTATCCGCTTCACTGACCAGCAGCGAACCATTCAGATTGGGCCGGGCTTCATCCGTACTGACCGCAAAGATGGTCTGGCGAATCATTTCCTTAAGCATGGCCTGTTCAATTTTAAGCTGGCTGTTGGCTTCTACCACGGGTAATTTGGGAAAGCCTTCACTATCCAGGCTTTTTACCCTGAACAGAGAACGGCCTGACTCAATAATCACCACTTGATTTTCATCCGTAGCAAAGCTGACTGTTTCTTCAGGCAGCTTACGAATAATATCTCCCAGCATTTTACTGTTAATCACCAGGCTGCCAGGTTCCTGGATATTAGCCTGGACCGTAGCTTCAATACCGATGTCCATATCATAACCGGTCAGCTTAAGGCCATCCCGGGCCTCCAACAGCAATCCCTCCAGGATAGGCATAGTCGTTCTGGTTGAGACGGCTTTTTGGGTATAAATGATTGCGGCCAGTAAATCATCCTTCATACAGGTCAGTTTCATAGGGCTCTCCTTTCGCCATGGCTGTCTATCAGTTAGTCAGTCAGTATATCAGTCTCTCTTATTATAGAGTGTGGATAGTATTTATAACTCTGTCCGAGCCCCTGGATAAAGGGCTTTGCGGACTTTTGGGGCTGTTGACAGCCTGTGGAAAAGTGCCGGAATTGATGTTGATCAATTATGCGGGGCAAGGATAAATTTTTGTCCACAGGTTTGTCCACAGTTGAATCATCCTCATTTCCATAATTTGTTGTGGATAAGCTGAAGCCGTCAACGCGACTTCAGGTTTTGAATCTAAACGGAGATCCGCTTTTTGATCTCCTTGATGTCCTCTGCCAGACTGCCGTTGTCTGCCTTGAGGTCAGCTTCTATTTTGTCACAGTTATGCATGACGGTGGTATAGTGACGGTTGCCAAAGGCCTTGCCAATCTGTTCATATGATAAGTCCAGTACCTGGCGGCTTAAATACATGGCTACCTGCCGGGGATAGGCGACTTCCTTATTTTTGCGGGTAGAAACCAGGTCATGACTGCTGACCCCATAATAACGGGCGGTCACATCCATGATCAGTTCAGCTGTGACCTTACGGTTTTTGGCCGGACTGATAATATCCTTAAGGGCCTCACGGGCAATGGGCAGTGACATTTCACCGGCCAGGAGTGAAAAGGCCATGACCGTTTTAAAGGCCCCTTCAAGCTCACGGATATTGGAAGAGATATTGGAAGCTATGTAGTCAAAAACTTCCGGCGGACAACTGATATGGTTTAGCTGGGCCCGGTTTTTAAGGATTGCGACCCGCGTTTCATAGTCCGGCGCCTGCACATCTACGATTAATCCGGAGGCAAAACGGGTCCGCAGCCGTTCCTCAAGCGTGACCAGACTTTGCGGCGGTTTGTCGCAGGTCAGGACAATGACACTGCCGGCCTCATACAGCGCATTGAATGTGTGGAAGAATTCTTCCTGAGTTTGTTCCTTACCTTCAATAAACTGAATATCATCAATCAGCAAAATATCACAGCGACGGTATTTTTTACGGAAATCATCATAAGTATTGGAGCTGATGGTGGAGATGAATTCATTCAGAAAGTTTTCACTTTGCACGTAAACAATCCGCTTTTCAGGGTGATGGGTATGGATATAGTTGCCGATAGCCTGAATCAGGTGGGTCTTGCCCAGACCTGAGCCGCCGTATAAAAATAAGGGGTTGTAATTGCGGCCGCCCGCCTCACGGGCAACGGCCTCACAGGCGGCATGAGCAAAGCGATTGCCGCTGCCGACTACGAAGGTGTCAAACGTCAACTGCGGATCCAGCTGAATCTGACCTAAAGCGGTGCCTTTGCCGGAAACCGCCGGTTTGGGCCGGACCGGCGGCTGCTGAGCCTGCTTTGTGCGGAGCTGATCAATGTCTTCTGCCAGCAGGATCTCCGCTTCATAATGAGACGGCGCCACCAGATCCAGGTTTTCCTGAATCAGGGGCAGGTACTGACGGGTAAAGTCCGCATGAAAAGAGCTGGGCGCTTCCAAAATAAAGTGCTCATTAATGATACCGGCCGGCTTGAGGGCCTTAAACCAGGTATCAAAGGTAATTTTATCCGTACGGGACTGCAGCGCGTTCAGGGTGCCGTTCCAGATCTGGGTGCCGTTATCCGTCATGATCATCCTTCTCCGTATAAAATAGGCGCTCCCGGCACGCAGGGCTGGTGCAGGAAAGTGCCTAACGGTGTATAGCCTATCTATTTTAGCAGAGCCGGAGCCGTAATAAAACGGTAAAAAACGCATTTGTCAGTATTTGTCTATAGCTGCGGTGCCTTTGGCCGGCTGAAAAGACGCAAAATAAGGCGGTAAAGCTGCCTGAGGCAGCTAAAGCGGCGGGAAGTGACGCGGGAGGTAGGATATGAAAGCAGGGATCTTTGAGCTGGTCTTGTTGCTCATACTGCTATTTTGGGCTGTGGCGGCTCTAAAGGAATGGCGGCGCGGTGGTGGTCAGGCTGAGGAAAACTTGTTAGGGAACCGCTGGCCGGGCTGCCTGCGCTTTGGCCAGATAACATTTATCAGTCTGCTGCTGGGCGGGGAGTGGCTGCTGGCAGTTTATGCCAGGCAGGTAAGCAAGTCGCCAGTCAGTCCGGGCCTGCGCCTGACCGGGGCGTTTTTTGTCAGCGGTTTAATCATTATGGCTCTTTTTGACGGTTTGTTTCTGCGCTTGCCTAACCGGCTGCTCTTTAGGTTAGGCTGTGGCGGCTTGCTGCTGCAACCTGATCATAATACAACCGGCAAAGTTATCTCCTTACTGCTGCTGTTGCTGACCGCGGTGATTTTAGAGCAGCCTGACTTAAAGCTGACTGATCACGGCGGCCTTGCGGCAGAGCAGCAGCCCAGTCGTCAAAAATCCAGATTGCGGCGGAGCAGTCTGGGCGGCGGAGATCTTAAATTACTGGCGATACTGCCGGTATTTGGCGGGGTCAGGACCGCGGCGGATTTACTGCTCAGGACCTGCCTGTTCCTGCTGGCCGGCTTTATGCTGCAGGCATTAATGCCGGATCACGGGCAGGAACAGCCGGGATTGCCGTTAGGCCCCTTTTGCCTGGCGGCGGCGCTGACGGGCGGTTTTTGACCGTCTTTTGACCAGGCGGATCAGAGCCAGCGGCAGCAGGACCGCCGCGGCGCCGGCCGTATTTAAAAGCAGGTCATTGATATCCACGACCCGGTAATTTTGACGGAAATAAAAATTAGCCAGCAGCTGAAAGCCTTCAATGCCCAGACTGGTCAGCAGACAGAGTACAAAAGCCCTCAGGCAGCTGAAATCAAAAAGCAGGCATAAAAAGAGGGCTTCGGGCATCAAAAGGATGAAGTTACCCAGATTATTGTATATAAACAGTAACAAAGCGTGATGCCTGCCCTGGGCCAGCTCGCGTAAAGAAAGGCGAAAAGAATATATAAGCGGCGTCAGCAGCCGGCGGTCAATTGAAGCCAGGACATCGGCCACGGTTGAACTGCCCTTGCTCTGCGGCAGCGGGAAAACGGTGAGTAAAAACGCGATACAGACGTAAAAAATAAAGCTGGCCAGCGCCAGGGAGCGCCCGATTTTTTTGCTGCGGACTAAGGAAAAGACCCCGGCTGCGGCTGCCGGAGCCAGACTCAGAAACAACCAGGTCTTAAAGCCCGGCTGAAGCTGCAGGAAAGCGTGGGTAAGTTTAGTGATCATATCCATATCGATTATTTTAGGCTTTGAACCGCAGCCAGGACAATCAAAATCAGGCTGGCTAAGTAAATCTTAATAAAAATTTCAGATTGTGAGCCAAATTGTAACGGCAGTCTGATGTTTGCATGCTATAATCTGCACTAAATCCAGATTGGACTGAGAGCAGACGGGTGAGACCCGGTTTAGCGTCAATAGTCTGCTTTCCAGCTATAAGGAGTAAAAATCAATACATGAATTTTCAGACTCATGTTTTTATGGGTAAGGTCATTGTAAAGGCAGTAAACCAGCGGATTGCCTTTCCAATCAAAGAAAAAGCTTTTGTAGCCGGTCATGTACTGGCAGATTACAGTCCTCTGATGTTTTTGCATCCTCATCTGGCGGTTTGTTCGCTGGACTATGTTCAGCGTAAAATCAGTATGCTCAGCGGTATAGATCTGGATATGGAGGCGCTTTTAGGCTCGGATATGCCGGCTTTTCAAATGGGGATGCTGACTCACTATATCTGTGACTTTTTTTGTTACGCCCATTCCGGGGTTGATTTTGGCAATGTGCGGGAACACCTGCAGTATGAGGATTTCCTGGATAACTACCGCCGGACCTGGGCGGAGGAACTGCGCGGCTTTGACTGGGGCGGACAGTTTGAACCGCTGACCTCAGTGGAGGACATTCAGGATTACCTGGAAAAGGCGGTTGCGGCCTATAACCAGGGCGGGCAGTCGGTAGAGAAGGATCTGACCCTGGCTATGGAAAACAGCGTCCGGATTTTACTGTCGGTTTCCAGGATCAGGCTCACTCAGAAACAGGCGGTTTTGGCCTGGCAAGTCTGAGCAAAGACACGGTTTTTTTATGATCTGAAGGGCTCAATGAATGCGGCTCAGTCAGCCTGTTGTCAGCCGGGTGCGGACAGCAGGTTACCGGCGCGCGGCTTTTTCAATGCTATAATATCATTTAATATGGCATATTCTGAGAAAGGTATGGATCAATTGAGATGACAGATAATAAAAAAACGCTGGTGTCAAGACAAGCGGCGGATCCGGCTCAGACCTGGGATGTCAAACAGATTTTCGCCTCTGATCAGGCCTGGCTTGAAGCTTTTGACGCACTTATAAAGCGATTGCCTGATTTTAATGAATTTAAGGGTAAACTGGGGGAATCCGCCGGGACTTTGCTGCGGGCGCTGCAACAACAGACGGAGTTGTCCGTCCCTCTGGGCAAAATTTACGTTTACGCTCATCTTCGGCATGATGAGGATACGGCCAATCCGGCCTATATAGAACTGCAGGGCAAGGCCATGACGCTCCTGGCTCAGGCTTCCGCCGCCTTCTCCTTTGTAGACCCTGAACTGGCGGAAATACCGGAGGCGACACTGGAGCGCTTTACGCAGCAGGAGCCGGCTCTGGAGCAATACCGGCATTTGTTTGCCAACCTCACCCGTAATGCCAGCCATATCCTGAGTGATCAGGAGGAGTATCTGCTGGCGCAGTTAAGCGAAGCGCTCAACGCCAGCTCCAACACCTTTTCCACCCTTAATGACTCCGATTTTGTCTTTCCCTCCGTAAAGGATGAACAGGGAACCGCGATCGAATTGAATCACGCGGTTTACGGCACCTTGCTGGAAAGCCAGGACCGCAGGGTCCGTCAGGACGCTTTTCAGGGACTTTATAAGGTCTATCAGCAGTTTCGCAATACTCTGGCCTCGACCTTGTCCGGGGAGGTAAAAGGGCATAACGCGCTGGCAAAAATACGCCGCTTTCCTACCGCAAGGGCGGCGGCGCTGTTTCAGAATAATATTCCGGAAGCGGTATATGATAACCTGGTTGCGACGGTCAATGAGCATCTGGATTTACTGCATCGCTACGTCCGCCTGCGCCAAAAGGCGCTGGGCTTAGAGGAGCTGCACAGTTATGATCTTTATGTTTCGCTGGTAAAAGACGTCGATGTGCATTACAGCTTTGAGGCTGCCTGTGACCTGATGCTCAAGGCGCTGGAACCGCTGGGTGAAACTTACCTGGCGGTGGTGCGCCGGGCCTTAAAAGAGCGCTGGATTGATTATGTCCCTAACAAAGGCAAACGGTCCGGGGCTTACTCAAGCGGGACCTATGGCACCTATCCTTATATCCTGATGAGCTGGCAGGGGACGCTGGACAATGTCTTTACCCTGGTGCATGAGATGGGCCATAGTGTGCATTCTTACTTTACCCGGGAAAACCAGCCCTATCACTATGCGGATTATTCGATCTTCCTGGCGGAGATTGCTTCCACCACCAATGAGAACCTGCTGACCGCCTATTTACTGAAAACGGAGACAGATCCGAGACTGCGTGCCTATGTGGTCAATCATTACCTGGATGGCTTCAAGGGTACGGTGTTCCGGCAGACCCAGTTTGCGGAGTTTGAGCATTTGATTCATAAAGCTGATCAGGAGGGCGAAGCTCTTACGGCAGACTTTATGAGTGAGGCATATGCCAGGATCAACCGGCGCTATTATGGGGCGGCGCTCACTGAGGATCCGGAAATCAAGCTGGAATGGTCCCGCATCCCGCACTTTTACTACAATTATTATGTATTCCAATATGCGACCGGCTTCAGCGCGGCTACAGCTTTCAGCCAGGCGGTGTTAAATGAGGGCAGCCCCGCGGTGGAACGTTATATAGGTTATCTTAAGGCCGGTAATTCTGATTACCCGCTCAATGTCCTGAAAAAGGCCGGACTGGACATGAGCCGGCCCGCTCCGGTGGCGGCGGCCTTAAAGACATTTGGCCAGTATCTGGAGGAGCTGGAACAGACCACCTTATAATGTGGCCGGTAAGCCATTTAGCCTCAAAGCCCCATAAAGTTCAACCAAAGCAGAGAAAGGAGCTATGATGAAGAAAGCCTATCGCTGCCTGTTACTGGACGCAGATGACACCTTATTTGATTTCAGACGATCGGAACGGCAAGCCGTGCATTGTCTGTTAAAGGAAGCCGGCCTGCCTACCACCCCGGAAATCCTGGATAAATACGCTGTCATTAATCTGGAGCTGTGGAAACAGCTGGAAACCGGCGGCATTAACCGGCAGCAGCTGCTGGACCAGCGCTTTACCCGTTTGCTGGCTTATTTAAAAAGCGAAGCCAGGTGGCATCCGGAATGGCAGCTGGAGGAGCAGCTTTGGGACCGGCTGGATGGCAGTCAATTAAATAAGCGTTATCTGGATTTTCTTTGTGAATGCTCCTATTTGATGCCGGAGGCAGATGAGGTCTGTCATTATTTAAAAAATGAGTATCCGCTGGTGCTGATTACCAACGGCGTCCAGCGTTCGCAGCAAAGCCGCCTGGCCGCGTCAGCCATAGCCGATTGCTTCAGCGCGGTCTATGTTTCGGAAACGGTGGGCTGCAACAAGCCGGATCCGCGCTTTTTTGGCTTTGTCATGCAAGACATCAGGGTGACTGATCCCTCGGAACTGCTGGTTATCGGCGACTCGCTGAGCTCTGATATTCAGGGGGGCCTGAATGCCGGTATCCCGACTTGCTGGTATAATCCCTACAAAATGAATTTGCCGCGGGATGCTGAAGGAAATATACAGGGGCCGCAGCCGGATTACATTATTCACCATTTAAAGGATCTGATCCCGCTGCTGGGGCTGCCGCAACCGTCTCCGGCCCGGCTGCCGCAGTGAACGATTGGTCCGGGAGGGAAGCGCTGTCACATGAATCTGGCTGAAACCTATGAAAACCGAGCTGAACTGCTGGGCCGGTATCGGCTTAACTGGCCGACCTTGCTGACCCCGGAGCGGATCCGGCCTTCGCATCATGAGCAGGATCTGGATACGCGCAATGTGTTTGAGCAGGATTATCACCGCATTATCCTGAGCGCGTCGTTCCGGCGCCTGCAGGATAAAACTCAGGTTTTCCCGCTGGATCAGTCAGACTTTGTCCGCACCCGGCTGACCCATTCGCTGGAGGTCAGCTCGCTGGCGCGGTCCCTGGGACAAACGGTGGCGCATGAGCTCTACTTTCGCAATCTGGATCCCAGTTTAAGCCCGGAGCTGGAGCGGGAGTTATGTGATCTGCTGCTGGCTGCAGGGCTGGTGCATGATATTGGCAATCCGCCCTTTGGTCATTATGGCGAAACCACCATCCGCGATTGGTTTCGCCGCCATCTGCCGCAGCTGCGGTATCATGACCGCAGTTTAGCGGAGTGGCTGTCGCCGGCCAGGCAGGCGGATTTTTTACAGTTTGAGGGTAATGCTCAGGCCCTGAGAGTTTTATGCAAGCTGCATTTTCTGGTGGATGAACATGGGATGAATCTGACCCTGCCTCTGCTGCACACTTTGATTAAGTATCCGGTAGCGTCCACCCGGATCCAGCCGCTGAGTCCGGACATCCGCTTTCACAAAATGGGCTATTTTCAGGCGGAGCAGGCCCTGTTTGACCGCATTACCACCTGCTGCGGCACCCGATTGGGCAAGGATCCCCTTGAAGCCGGTTGCCGGCATCCGCTGACCTATCTGCTGGAAGCTGCGGATGATATATCCTACCGGACCGCGGATATTGAGGACGCTTACAAAAAGGGCCGCTTTACTTACGGCCAGCTTTGGGACGAATTACAGGGCAGCAGCAGGCTCCGGGAGGCAACGGCCCGTGACCGGGCGGATTACCTGGATCTGGTGGCTAAGCTGCCGGAGCTGCTCCGGCAGGCGGATGGGCGGGAGATCAAAAATCCGGAATTATATGCCCTGCAAAACTGGCTGGTCCGGGTCCAAAGCCGTATGATCCAGGAGAGCAGCCAGGCATTTTGCGATAACTACGCGGCCATTATGAATGGCAGCTTTCAGCAGGAACTGTTTCGTGGCACGGGCCAACTGATGATGGCAATCCTGGGCGATATTGCCACGCGTTATGTGTTCAGATCAAGACTGATCGTGCAGCTTGAAATTGCGGCCAACACGATTATCAGCGGCTTGCTGGACAAATTTATCCCGGCTTGCCTGTATTGGGATACGGCCGATTTTGGCAGTTTGTCCTCGTCTTTGGAACCGCGGCTGATGGAAATTGTCTCAGACAATTATAAGGCCAGTTACCGGTTTTACGCCCAGGGACAGGATGAGGCCGGCAGACTCTATCTCAGACTGCTGCTGATAACAGACTATATTTGCGGGATGACCGACAGCTTTGCCAAAACGCTGTATCAAAAGATTAACGGGATTTACTAGCCGGCGGGCAAGATGAGCCTGACCGGGGGAGCGGTCAGACCAACGCCGGCCGCAGTCGGCAGGTAAAAAGCCGCCGGCCGCTAAAAAGCTGCCGGCAGACAGAAATGGAAGGCAATTATTGACAGTGACAGCAATTAACGGACAACAGGGCTCCGGCCGGCCGCAGTTTAAGCTCAGCGCCAAGGGCCAGCGGGCCCTGACCGCCGGACACCCCTGGGTATATGCGGCCGAGCTGAGCCCGGCGGGGGAGTCTGACCTGGAACGGGCGGAGGCAGATAATGGCGGGCTGGTAGATGTCGCCGGCACCCGCGGGCAGTACCTGGGCAGCGGCTTTTACAGCGCCAAAAGTAAAATCCGGGTCCGGCTGGTGACCCGCAATGCCAATGACCGGCCGGAAGACCCGGCTTTCTGGCAACGCCGCCTGCAGTACGCCTGGCAGTACCGCCGGGCCGTGCTGCGGGCAGAAGACCTGCTGTGCTGCCGGCTGATCTTTGGCGAAGCGGATCAGTTCCCCGGCCTGACGGTGGATCGCTATAACGATATCCTGGTGGCCCAGACGCTGTCGGTGGGCATGGAGCGGCTGAAACCGGTCATTTTTACGCAATTGTGCGAGCTGCTGCGCCAGGACGGGCAGACCATCCACGCGGTGTATGAACGCAATGATGTGAGCCTGAGAGAAAAAGAAGGTCTGCCCCAATATAAAGGGTTTTGGCCTGAAACCGGCGGCGCGGCGGCTGCGGCGGCCGCGGCAGGCTCTACCATTATCAGTGAAAACGGGGTCCGCTTTGAGGTGGACTATGTGGCGGGGCAAAAGACGGGCTATTTTTTAGATCAAAAGAAAACCCGGCAGGCGGTGGCGGAACTGGCCGCTTCCAGAAGGGTGCTGGATTGTTTTACCCACACCGGTTCCTTTGCCCTGAATGCGGCCCGCGGCGGCGCAGTAAGCGTTACTGCGGTAGACAGCAGCAGGCTGGCGCTGCAGCAGGCGGCCGCCAATGAAGCACTGAATGACTTTGCCACCAAGGTTGACTGGGTTGAAGCGGATGTCTTTGATTTTTTGCCTCAGCTGGGCCGGCGGGCGCCGTATGATTTTGTGATTCTGGATCCGCCGGCCTTTGCGAAAAGCCGCCGGGTCGTTGGACAGGCACTGAAAGGGTATAAGGAAATTAATTACCGGGCCATGAAAGCCCTGCCGCGGGGCGGCTATCTGGCTACGGCCAGTTGCAGCCATTTTGTCAGCCCGGAAGACTTTGCCGCCATGCTGGGCGCCGCGGCCAGGGACGCGGCAGTAGAGCTCCGGCAGATTGCCTATATGCAGCAGGCCCCGGATCATCCAATCTTGCTGAACGTGCCGGAAACAGCTTATTTGAAATTTTACCTGTTCCAGGTGGTATAAGGCTGCTGGCAGTCTGAGTCTGAGCCTGAGAACAGCTGCGCGGGAGGCGCATAATCAATGCCGGATCAAACTAAATCTGCAAAAAATAATCAGGTCTGCGACTGTGACACAGTTCATGAAGACGTCGTAGCCTTAGTCAGGAGCCGGCTGCCGGATGACGCGCACAGCCAGGATCTGGCTGACTTTTTTAAAGTCTTTTCAGACCCCACCCGGGTCAGAATCGTCCTGGCGCTGGACGAGCATGAGCTTTGTGTCTGTGACCTGGCGGTCCTGCTGAATCTGACTAAATCGGCTATTTCGCATCAACTGGCCTACCTCAGACAGCGCAAATTGGTCAGGAACCGCCGGGACGGCAAAACGGTCTATTATTCCCTGGCGGATAAACATATCCAGGATATTATTGAAATCGCGGTGGAGCACACCAACGAGTAGACCCGGAGCGGCGCAGAGCCCCGCGGCCCTCAGGTCCAGCCACCTCAGGCCAGAATCGCCTCTATACGCGCCAGCTCCTCTGGCGTAAAGGCCAGCTGATTTAAAGCGACCGCATCTTCTTTGATTTGGGCAGGTTTGCTGGCCCCGATGATCAGCGAGGTCATGGGTTTAAGCCGCAGATTCCAGGCCAAAGCCATTTGGGACAGGGACTGGCCGCGCGCCTTTGCCAGCTGATCCAGCTGCCGCGCTTTAGCCACTGCCTCCGCCGTGACGCGGTCGGGCTTAAGAAACTGGCTGCCGGAGCCGGCGCGGGAGTCAGCCGGGATGCCGTCAAAATAGCGATTGGTCAGCAGTCCCTGAGCCAGGGAGGAAAAGGCGATACAACCCATACCCTCCTGCTCCAGGACCGGCAGCAAATCGGTTTCTATCCCGCGGTTAAACATATTGTAGCGGGACTGATGGATCAGACAGTGGATGCCGCGGTCTTTCAGCAGCCGGGCGGCCCGCCGGGTGTCTGCCGCGCTGTAGTTTGACAAGCCCACATACAGCGCTTTGCCCTGCCGGACAGCGGTAGCCAGGGCATCCATGGTTTCTTCCAGCGGGGTTTCAGGATCCGGCCGGTGATGATAAAAGATGTCAACATAATCCAGACCCAGCCGGCGGAGACTCTGATCCAGCGAGGCCAGCAGATATTTGCGTGACCCCCAGTCCCCGTAAGGCCCCGGCCACATGGTGTAACCGGCTTTGGTGGAGATGATCAGCTCATCCCGGTAAGGCCGCAGGTCTGCCTGCAGCAGCCGCCCCAGCGTGATCTCCGCACTGCCGGGCCGCGGACCGTAATTGTTGGCCAGGTCAAAATGGGTGATGCCCAGGTCAAAGGCCGTCAAAGCCATAGCCCGGGCGTTGGCGTAGTCCGCTGTTTTCCCAAAATTATGCCAGAAACCTAAAGACAGGCGGGGCAGCTTAAGGCCGCTTTGGCCGCAGCGCTGGTAGAGCATGGTTTCATAACGATTTTCATTGGCCAGATACATGACAATCCTCCTCAGGGGGGTTAAAAAACAGCGCAGCGGCGGTTTGGGCGATCGTTCTTTTATTATAAAACAGCGGCGGCAGAAATAAGTGTGTCGCCTGGCTTTAAAAAACCAGGCTTAAGGTTATAATCGAAAGCGTTTAGTTGCCGGCCGGCTGGTCTTGCTCACCGGAGAAGCGCTTTGGGCCGCTGGCGGTTAACTGCTTTAAGCAATAACGGATCAGACCGATCCGCAGGAGGTTTATCATGGCAGATTTAGCAGAAGAGGGCAAAGAACTGTTGGGCAAGCTGAAACAGCAGGGCGACTCGATCTTAGACAAGTTTAAGACCGTGCAGACTGAAAAGACCATAGACCTGAGCCGGGTGGTCAAGGTGGCCATCATTGGCTGCGGCTGGATTGCCGAAGCGCATGTCGAAGGTTATCAGGCCTGTCCGGATGTTGAGATTGTCGCGGTGGCAGATTTAGTGCCCGGCAAGGCGGAGGCTTTTTGCCGGCGCTGCGGGATTAAGGGCGCCCGGATCTATGAGAGTGACCAAGCCCTGCTTGCCGCGGAAACGGAGCTGGACGCGGTGAGCATCTGTACCTACAATACGCAGCACGCGCCCTGCGCCATTCACGCGCTGAACGCGGGGCTGAACGTCCTGCTGGAAAAGCCCTTTACCGTGACGCTGGACGAAGCGGTGGCCGTCATGAAGGCAGAAAAGGCTTCCGGCAAAATCCTGTCGATTGGGTTTCAGCCGCGCCTGGATGCCAACATGCAGATGATCAAAAAAATCGTGGCGTCCGGGGAACTGGGCGAGATCTATTATATCCAGACCGGCGGCGGCCGGCGCCGGGGTATCCCCACGCCGTTTGGCACCAGCTTTATTGATCAGGCTACCGGCGGTATCGGAGCGCTGGGTGATATTGGCTGCTATTCCCTGGATCTGGTGCTCAATGCCATTGGCTATCCCAAGCCGCTGACCGTGAGTGGCTATACCAGTAACTTTTTTGGGACCGATCCGCAATACTATATCAATGAGGGGCAGCCGGCCGAATATGCCCGTCACTTTGGCGTAGATGATTTTGCCGCGGCCTTTGTCCGGCTGGAGGGCGGCATTGTGCTGGACTTCCGCATTGCCTGGGCGATGCAGCTGGATACGCCGGGCGATACCATTATTATGGGCAAAAAGGGCTCCCTGCGGGTACCTTCCACGGAGTGCTGGAATGGCACGGTGGACAAACCTATGATTATTTATCATGACATTGCGGGCGAAGCGGTGGAGACGGTGATCCCGATTATAAAATCCAGTGGTTCGCTGTTTAATAAAAAGATCCGTTCCTTTGTAGACGCGGTTAAGGATCATCTGCCTGCGCCGGTTCCGTCCAGTCAGATTCTGTATAACCAGGCGATTATCGACGGTATCAACCGGTCAGCTCAGGCGGGCCGGGAAATCCAGATTGAGATTCCGGAGATCTGACCTCGGACAGCCGGGTTTACCGCTGCAGCTGGGCTCCGGCGGCAGCCTGGCTCAGCCAGGGAACCAGATCAGCCACGGAGGGCAGCACCGCGTCCGGCTGGACCGGAGAGCCGGCCAAATCTGCCCGGCTGGCTTCACCGCTTAACACCAGCAGGCCATGCGCGCCGTTATTAACCCCGCAGGCAATGTCGGTATAAAGGCGGTCCCCTATGAACGTCAGCTGACTGCGGGGTACCCCGGATAAGGCTTCAATGGCCGCGACGGTTTCAGGATAGGGCTTGCCCAGGATGACCGGTTTGACCCCGGTAGAGGCGCTGATCAGGCTGATTATGGCGCCGCAGTCGGGGATGAAGCCGTTTTCAGTCGGGCAGTTGATATCCGGATGGGTGGCCACAAAGCCGGCGCCCTCCCTAATTGCCTGACAGGCTCGGGCCAGCTTGGCGTAGGTCAGGCTTTGGTCAAAGGTCAGCAGTACCAGGTCAGGCCGCTCGGCCCGGCTATCGTCCGGACCGGCAGGCTCTGACCAGAGCCTGATCCCGGCGGCTTCAAACTGCCGGGTGACGCTTGGTGTAGCCAGCAGGCAGACCCGGGCCTGGGGCTGCTCGCGCTGCAGCCAGGAAATGGCAACATCTCCGGAGGTGACAATGGGCGGCAGCGGGCCCTGCCAGCCCAGCCGGCGCAGTTTTTGCGCATAATGAGCGGCGGTGGTGGAGGAATTGTTGGTAAAAAACAGACAATCCCGCTCAGCACTGGCCTGGCAGGCTTGCAGGAAAGCCCAGGCGCCCGGCAGCGGGTTTTCCCCCAGGTAAATGGTGCCGTCCATGTCCACCACAAAAAGACGGGTCTCCTTTATGAGCTGAGCCAGCGGCACTCCGGGCCGGGGCGTCTGGCGCGGCGGGTTTGGTTCAGGCCGGGCCGGCTCACTGGGCCGGGCGGGCAGATCAGATGGGGACGGGACAGTCATTTCGTAACCTCTTAATTTTTTCCTTCATTTTAGCATAGCCGCATTGGTTATAATGAGAGAAAAGCGGAGGTGACAGACCATGACAATGCCTGAGACGGTTAAGCCAGACATGACTAAGCCTGAGCTGAAACACCTGATAGCCGTGGCGGCAGGCCGCCAGCCGGCTGATCTGGTGATCCGCGGCGCACGGATTGCCGATGTATTAAATCAGACCTTGATTGACGGACAGGATGTGGCGGTCTGTGGCGGTTTAATTGCCGGCATTGGTCACTATGAGGGCCGGGAGACACTGGATGCCCGCGGAGCTTATTTGAGCCCGGGCTTTATTGACGCGCATATTCATATTGAGTCCTCTTATGTCACCCCGGAAGAACTGGGCGCCTTGCTTATGCCCCATGGAACGGCCGCGATTATTGCGGATCCGCATGAAATCGTGAATGTCTGCGGCGCGGCCGGCCTGCACTATATGCAGGCCGCCAGCCGGCAGACGCCGCTGGATATTCGCTTTATGTACCCGTCCTGCGTACCGGCCACGCCGTTTGAAACCAATGGCGCAAAGATCACGGCAGACGTGATTAAGTCAGACCTGGACCAGCCGGATGTGCTGGGGCTGGGGGAATTTATGAATGTGCCGGCCGTCCTGGCGGGGGAAGACTGGGCGTTGGATGAATTGCTGCTGGCGCGCCGGCACGGGCGGCTGATTGACGGCCACAGTCCGGGGCTTAAAGGCAAAAACCTGGATGCTTACATATCGGCCGGGGTCCACACCGACCATGAGTGCTCCACGGTAGAGGAAATGCAGGACCGGCTCAGACGGGGGCAGTATGTGCTGCTGCGGGAAGGCTCGGCCTGTCATGATTTACGGCCGCTGCTGAAAGGGGTGACCGCAGCTAACTGCCGGCATCTTTGCTTTTGCTCGGACGACCGGCAGGCAGAGACCATTTTGAGCCGCGGTCACCTTGACGAGCATTTGCGCATTGCGGTTCAGGAAGGCGGCCTGAATCCGCTGCTGGCGCTGGCCATGGCCAGCATTAACGCGGCGGAGTGCTACCGGCTGTATGACCGGGGACAAATTGCGCCGGGCCGGCGGGCGGATCTGGTTTTGCTGGAGGATCTGCGGGACTTTAAGGTCCGGGCTAATTTTATCGGCGGGGTTAAAGTAGCAGAACAAGGCCGCTGTCTGATCCCGCTGCGGCGGCTGCCGCTGCCTCCGGAGGTCAGATCCAGTTTTAAGGTACGGGATTTTTCCGCGGCCAGATTGAGGCTGCCCCTGGCCACGGGGCGGGTTCATGCGATTGAAATATTACCGGGCGGGGTACTGACGGCAGATTCTATCTGCCAGGCCCGGCGGGATGCGGCAGGCTGTTTTATCTTTGACCCGGCGCTGGATCTGGTAAAAATAGCGGTGATTGAGCGGCACCGGGGCAGCGGCCGGGTTGGCCTGGGTCTCCTGAAAGGGTACGGCCTGCGCCGCGGGGCGCTGGCCCTGTCCATCGCTCATGATTCTCACAATATCATTGCGGTGGGGGCTAGCGACCAGGATATGGAGCTGGCGGTGACGACTTTGCTGGAGCAAGGCGGCGGCATAGCCCTGGCGCTGGATGGTCACTTGCTCAGCTGTCTGCCCCTGACGGTGGCCGGACTGATGAGTGAGCAGACGGGAGCGGCCGTCAGCCGGGCGTTGGCCAACATTCACCGGGACGCTCATGAGCGGCTGGGGGTCAAGCCGGAGCTGGATGCGGTGATGACCCTGAGCTTTATGTCGCTGGCCGTCATCCCGGCGCTGAAGCTGACTGACCGGGGCCTGTTTGATGTCAATCGTTTTGGGTTTACGTCTCTGGATGCCTGAGCCGCGGCCCTTGCCGCCGGAAAGGAGTTACTTTTGAAAAAGAACCAGCCAGCAGGCCGGCTGTCACCTGCAAAAAAGGGTGGCCGGCTGGCGCGACTAGTGAAAACCCGCCCGCAATCCCGGCTTAAGCGTGGCGGCCTGCTGGCTGCCGCGGCTTTGCTGCTGCTGGCTGCAGTCTTGGTGGTCTGGCAGGTTTTGACTCCGGCGCCGGTAGTTTTGCCGGAAGTGACCCGCGATTATAATCAGGCGATTTTAGGCTCGGCTACGGCAACAGAGGCTCAGGCGCTGGCCTGGGCCAGGAGCAATAAAGCCAGCCAGACATTTAGAAGCTGGATTTCGCTATATTGGCAACTGGGGGAAAGCTACGGGGTCAACCCGGTCCTGGCCTATGCGCAGGCCGGCTTAGAAACCAATTTCGGGCACTTTGGCGGCGTTTTGGATGTAAGCTACTATAACCCCTGCGGTCTGAAAACTGCGGCGGGTGGTGATGATGACGATGCCGCGGCCCATCAGCGCTTTGCCAGCTGG
Organism: Oscillospiraceae bacterium; assembly: GCA_028704415.1. GTDB lineage: Bacteria > Bacillota > Clostridia > Saccharofermentanales > Fastidiosipilaceae > JAAVLZ01. The sequence continues at coordinate 43,613 of JAQWFM010000002.1, forward strand.
GAAGACGGCATCCGGGCTCAGTTTGAGCATCTGGCGCTTTACGCCGGACAGACCGGCTTCCCGCTGGCCAATCCGGTGGATCCGCGGCATTATGCTTATCTGGCCGGTTCGGCCCGGACGGTGGGCTTAGTAGCGGAAACCTGGGCCAGTGATCCGGACTATGCGGAAAAGTGGACCTATTTAATTGACCGGCTGGAAGTTACCCCCGGCTGACCCTCAGGTCGGCGAGGTTAATCCAGGCCCGGTAGTCTGGTGCTGGCTTCGCCCCAACGGTTGGCCCAGGCCTCAGTCCAAAACCAACTGTAGGAGCGGCCGCTTTGCTGCCGCCACCTGCGGCAGCAAGGCCAGTTTGCCCAGATGAACGAGGACAGGCCGATGACGGGCAGATACAGCGGCCCCAGCAGCAGCGACTGCCAGGTGTGGCCGTATTCATGCACCGCTATGCGGCGGACGGCTGGCGGCAGCTTGGCCAGACTGCTGATCGGGAGGGGGCGCCAGGCGGGGGGCAGGGACAAGGCCGCTGCGGTATCAGGATCACTGGCTGCACCAGACCAGGCCGGGATAAAGATAAAAAGGCCTAAAGAAACCCCGCCGGCGTGGCGCCAGCCGGTTACAATACAGCCGCGGTAAAAGCGGCGGGGCCTGGCTTTACCTTGCAACAGGCAGAGCAGCAGGCCAAGTAATGACTGGGGCAAGCCCAAACTCAGCTGCAGCAGACTGTACATCATACAGGCGACGGTTGTGATCAGTGGGGTCCGAATCGGAGACATCAGGGCGTTCCTTTCCCGCAGCCAGGCTGAATCCGTTATAATAGTCAGGGTCTACCGGATACTGGCGCCGCCAGACCGGCTAATCCGCTGCCGGGACGTAACGGCTGAATATAGATCCAGTTTACAGGAAGAAGGAAAAGCGATGCAAGAAGAATCCTTAAGTTGTCTGCCCAGTCAGGGTCAGCGTATCTTATTGCCGGAGGAGGCCCGGACCGATTGGCTGGCTTTGCTGGACAAGATCCAGGCGGCTGTCCGGCAGGCTTCCCGGCTGATGCTCGACGCCTCAGATATCCGCAGCAAAACCCGGCAAAAAACCAGCCGGGCAGATTTGGTTACGACCTATGATGTGGCCATCCAGAAGGAACTGCAAATGATGCTCAACCGGCTTTGCCCGGATCTGGGCTTTTTGGGCGAAGAAGGCGAGCATGGCACGCTGGTTAACCGGGACAGCTTTTTTGTGGTGGACCCGATAGACGGTACGACCAATTTTGTCTATGATTACCGCCACAGTGCTATTTCCGTTGGCCTGATTTTGGCGGGCGAGCCCGTCCTGGCCTGCTGTTTTGATCCTTATCTGGATGAATGCTTTACCGCGCTTAAGGGCCTGGGCGCCAAGCTAAACGGCGTGCCTATGCAGGTCGGCCGGCAGGAGCTTGGCGGCAGCGTGATCCTGTTTGGCACCTCGCCCTATAATCCGGAAACCCGGCCTAAAAGCTATCGCTATCTGCAGGCCTTGCATGAGCACGGCCGTGACGTGCGCCGCAGCGGCTCGGCTGTTTTGGATCTGGCTTATGTCGCGGCCGGTCGCGGGGACTTGTTTTTTGAAAGCCATTTGAGCCCCTGGGATTTTGGCGCCGCGGCTTTGCTGGTTAAGGAAGCGGGCGGTAAGGTAACCCGGCTGGACGGTCAGCCGCTGCGTTATGACCGGGGCGGCTCGGTTTTGGCCGGTAACCCCACGGTCTGGCAGCAGGCGCAGACGATCTGGGCCGGACTAGATTAAACCTGCGGTCGGGCAGTGCTGACCGGCCGCAGGCTCGCTTAACCGGCCCGTTGAGCTGAACCTTGTGACTTGGGCGCCGGCGGCAAGACCGCAAGGGGGCCTGCAGGTTAGGCTTTTTGGCCGTAGTAGGCGTTTTTGCCGTGTTTGCGCTGGTAATGCTTGTCCAAAAGATAGTCTTCTATGGGCCGGACCTGCGGATTGATCAGCTCGGTGTGTACCGCCATCATGCAGCACTCTTCCAGCACCACGGCATTGTGCACCGCCTCCGCCGCGCTTTTACCCCAGGCAAAGGGACCGTGGCCTGAAACCAGGACTGCCGGGACCGCCAGGGGGTCCAGCTGCCGCTCCCGGAAGGTTTCCGCAATCACTTTGCCGGTATTCAGCTCATAGGCATCTGCAATTTCAGCCTGACTTAACTTGCGGGTGGCCGGAACCGGGCCGTAGAACGTATCCGCGTGGGTGGTGCCATAAGCCGGCAGGTCCCGGCAGCTTTGGGCCCAGGCGGTGGCCCAGCGGGAGTGGGTGTGCACAATCCCGCCCAGCTGGGGGAACTGCTGATAGAGGTACAGATGCGTGGGGGTGTCGCTGCTGGGGTTAAGCGCCCCGGCCAGGCGCTGGCCGTCGGTCAGGCTTAAGACCACCAGGTCCTCCTGTTTCAGCTGGTCATACGGGACCCCGCTGGGTTTGATGACCAGCAGGCCTTGTTCCCGGTCACAGGCGCTGACATTACCCCAGGTAAAAACCACCAGGTTCATCCGGGGCAGATCCAGGTTAGCTTCAAGTACATCGCGGGCGAGTTTTTGATAATCCATAGTATAGTCCTTTCTGGGCGGACAGCCGGGAAAGACGCGGCTGGCGTCTGCCCGGCTGCCTGGCCAGGGTACTCAGGGGGTGGCAGCGGTCCGGTCAGCTTAGCTTATAGGCAAGGTCATTCCAGAACAGCTCCTTCTTAAAGGCTTCGGCCGTGGTGTCATGCGTAATATGGACACATTCGATCCCCATGATATTGGCCCAGTCGCTGAGCTGTTCGGCGGATACCTGCTGGGTTAAGACTGAGTGATGCGCGCCGCCGGCTAAAATCCAGCATTCACAACCGGTATAAAGATCCGGCTCCGGCCGCCACATCACGCGGGCAACCGGCAGATTGGGCATGGTTAAGGTCGGTTTGACCACCTGGATATCATGCAGGATCATGCGCAGGCGGCCGCCCATGTCAATCACGCTGCAAAGGACAGCCGGGCCTTCGCGCCCCTCAAAGACCAGCCGGGCCGGATCTTCGCGATCGCCGATTCCCAGCGGGTGTACCTCAATCCGGGGCCGCTCGGCTGCAATGGTGGGGCAGACCTCCAGCATATGACTGCCCAGCTCCAGCTCTGCGCCGGGGGTCAGATCATAGGTGTAATCCTCCATAAAGATGGTGCCGCCGGGCTTGCCCTGTCCCATGGCCTTGACTATGGCCACCATGCCGGAGGTCTTCCAGTCGCCTTCGGCGCCAAAGCCGTAACCTTCTGCCATCAGGTGCTGGCTGGCCAGACCGGGCAGCTGGCGAAGCCCGTAGAGATCCTGGAACGTATTGCTGTAAGCATCGATACCGTCACGTTTAAAGAGGCGGCGCATGGCCAGCTCTTCCCGCGCCTGATAACGGATGCTTTCCAGATTATCGGTCGCAATATCATAGGCCTGGCGGTAAACTGCCATCTGCTCATCTACCTCGGCCTCAGTGACCCTGGCGATTTCCTCGGCCAGCTCGCCCACCGGGGTGGTGTTGACCTGCCAGCCCAGCTGGATCTGCACGCCTACCTTATCGCCTTCGGTTACCGCAACCTCACGCATGTTGTCGCCAAACCGCATGATTTTCAGACTGCGGCTGACCGCGACGCCGTAGGCGGTGCGCATCCAGTCGCCCAGCTTATGCCGGACCTTGGGATCTTCCCAGTAGCCGACAATTATCTTGCGGGCCAGCCGCATGCGGGCGGCAATAAACCCATGCTCCCGGTCCGCGTGAGCTGACTGATTAAGGTTCATGAAATCCATGTCAATTCCTTCATTGGGGATATTGCGGTTGAACTGGGTGTGCAGATGACAGTAGGGCTTTTGCAGTAAGGAAAAGCCGTTTATCCACATTTTGGACGGCGAAAAGGTGTGGCACCAGACCACGATCCCGGCGCAGCGGTCATCCGCGTTGGCGGCTTTGGCCAACTCCGTGAATTCCGCGTTGGTCTTGACCACGCCCTTCATGAGGAGCGGACAGGGCAAGGCGGGATCATCATTTAGTCCGTCTACCATGGCCTGGGAATCTGCTGCGACCTGCCGCAGTGTTTCTTCGCCATAAAGAAATTGAGATCCGGTAATAAACCAGAATGCCTGTTGCTTAAAGTCTTTCATCTGAAACCTCCTTGAGGCCTTGAACGGCCTGTTTGCTTTTAGCGGTTTTAAGTCAGTTTATGTTGCAGCCGGGTGTGGGCCGGCAGCAGCTTCGCCTAAACCGGTCAACGCCTGACCGGGGGCCTGAAGCGGCGGCGGACACACCGACTTGCGGACAACCAGCTGGGGAGCAAAGCTTTGACCGGCGTCAAAATTTTGCCCATTGATCAGGCGCAGCAGGTTGCGGGCGGCGACTTTGCCGACCTCACTGCTGGGGTTGCGGACGCTGGTCAGCGGGACCGAGGACACGCTGGCCAGCCGGGAGTCATCTATGGATACGATTGACAGATCTTCCGGCACGCGTAAACCGTGCTGCTGGAGTAAGTCAATCAGGCGAATGGCAATTTGATCATTATAGGTCACCACCGCGCTGCAGCCGGAGAGCCGGCGCAGGATCTGATCCCCGCCGATATCCAGGTCCGGCAGGTCTTCAGTCGTGTACCAGTAGATTTGTTTATCGGCAAAGGCCGCGCCGGCCTGGAGTAAGGCCCGCTGGAACCCGCGGTAGCGCAGGTGCCCTTGCATATCATCGGATTTAAACAGGCCGCCGATTTGTCGGTGACCGGACTGCAGCAGGTACTGTGCCGCTATAAAACCGGCCTGGTCATCATCCAGGGCGACCTGGGGAAAGGGCAGATCAGGGTAGGCTGAGTTAATGGTGATTAACGGATAATTGCTTTTGAGTAATTGGCTGTACAGGTCACGATTGGGGTTAGGTAAGGCGCTTTTAGTCGGCTCCAGGATGATGCCGTCGACATTTTTTTCCAGCATGGCTTCCAGCAACTTGCGCTCCTGGGCCACAGAGTTGCGGGTGGAAGCCAGGTAGACATAATAACCCTCCGCGGTAAAGATCCGCTCCAGCTCTTTAATGATGATAGGAAAAATATAGTCGCTCAGGTAGGTGACCAGAATGCCAATGGTGCGGGTGCGGCTGAAGCGCCGATTGACCGCCTCAGCGGTGACAAAGGTGCCGCTGCCCTTCCGGCTGACCAGTAAGCCTTCATCGGTCAGGGCACTTAAAGCCTGGCGGACGGTTTGGCGGCTGAGGCCGTATTTTTGACAGAGTTGATTTTCTGAATAGAAGCGCTGGCCTTCTTTCCAGTTATTGTTCATTAAATCACTCTTAAGTTGGTTGTTCAGCTGCAGACTTTTTTTCATGTCCTATCTCCTGCTACCAGTCCTCTTTCTATTTATGACTTGAATTGGGGCTGCCGTCAATAATAACATACAAGTTTTGTTGAATGCTATGCGAATAGCAGACAAGTAACAGACGTAAACACCACCTAAATGGAAAAGACAGGTAAATTGGTTTGGAAGAGCACAGTTTTATAATTATCGTCCAAATTCAGGCTTAAAAGTTGTCTGTTATTATCTGATAACATGTATATTACCAGTCATTTGATTTGACTGCTCATAATCAAGTTGATAGTATCAATTAACGTAAAAAAGACAAGCATAAACCGCTAAAGATGATGGAGAGGAGAACCGAAGCAGACAATTAATACTTATCCTATAAAAATCCGTTATTTATGCCCGACGAATATAGCGCAGTGACCGCGCCGGAACTGTTTATAAACCTCAGTATGGGCAACAATGGACGGCAGTATCTTTTGGTAGTTAAATCTTCAGACAAGAGACATGGCTGCAGCGGCAATAAAACGGCAAGCATACAGTATTAATAAGGAGACAAGCATGAAACAGGCAAAGGTTAAGATTCATAAGGATTTTCAGGTCGCCCAGACCGACCCAAGAATTTTTGGCTCATTTATTGAGCATCTGGGCCGCGCGGTCTACGGCGGTATATATGAGCCGGGTCATCCGACCGCAGATGCCAACGGCTTCCGGCAAGATGTCATTGATCTGGTCAAACAACTGAATGTACCCATCATCCGTTATCCGGGTGGAAACTTTGTTTCCGGCTATAACTGGGAAGATGGGGTTGGCCCGGTAGCAGACCGGCCCCGCCGGCTGGAGCTGGCCTGGGGCGTGACGGAGACCAATGAAATTGGCCTCAATGAATTTGCCCAATGGCTGCAAAAAGTGGATGCAGAAATGATGCTGGCCGTAAACCTGGGGACCCGCGGTGCAGAGGAAGCCCGCCAGCTGGTGGAGTACTGCAATCACCCGTCCGGCAGTTATTACAGTGATTTGCGCGTCAAACACGGCGTAAAAGAGCCTTATGGGTTTAAAGTCTGGTGCCTGGGTAATGAAATGGACGGCCCCTGGCAGATAGGCCACAAAACCGCTCAGGAATACGGCCGCCTGGCTACGGAAACCGCTAAAGTCATGAAAATGACCGATCCCAATATTGAATTGGTGGTTTCCGGCTCCTCCAGTATAAATATGCCCACCTTTGGTTCCTGGGAGGCGGAGGTCCTGGATCACTGCTATGATCAGGTGGATTACCTGTCCATGCATCAGTATTATGGCAATGCTGAAAATGATACCCCGTCATTCCTGGCCCGCACGCTGGATATGGAAGCCTTCATTGATAATGTGATTTCAACCTGTGATTACGTAGGCGGGAAAAAGCATAGCAAAAAGAAAATCATGCTGAGCTTTGATGAATGGAATGTCTGGTTCCATTCACATAACGCGCCGTATGAGCCCTGGAGTGAAGCCCCGGCTCAGTTGGAGGATATCTATAATCTGGAAGACGCCCTGTTAGTCGGATCCATGCTTATCACCCTGCTGCGGCACGCTGACCGGGTGAAAATAGCCTGCCTGGCCCAACTGGTTAATGTCATTGCACCCATCATGACTGTAAAAGGCGGTCCGGCCTGGCGCCAGACCATCTTTTATCCGTATCTGCAGGCTTCTCAGCACGGTCGGGGCACGGTGCTGCAGACTTTGACTGATTCACCTAAGTATGACTGTAAGGCGTACACGGATGTACCTTACCTGGACACCCTGGTTATTGATAATGGCGCTGAAGGTATCAGCATCCTGGCGGTCAACCGCGGCGAAGAAGCCTTGACGGCTGACTATGAGCTGAATGGCTATGATCCTAAGATGGTCAAGCTTCATACCGTCATGACTGGCGCTGATATGAAGGCCGCGCACCGGGCCGGACAGGATCAGCTGTTAGCGCCTGTCAACAGTCAGGACCACCGCCTGGAGGGTCATAAACTGGAGGTGGTGGTGCCCGCTCGTTCATGGAACGTCCTGCAGTTAAGCTAAGCCCTGACCGGTACTCCGGATCACAGTAAAACCGGAAACCCAAGATCTGTAAACTAACCTGAATATCTGAGAGCTGCTAAGCGAAGGACTGCTTAACGTTCGGCTTAACCTGCGGGAGCCGCAGGAAAAAGCTGGCGCGAGGCAGTCTCTTTTATTCTGGGTGAAGGCGAAGCGTACGATTTATGGCATTGAACTGGCAATATAAGGTCACTGCCATGCCAGATGGCTGGAAGCAGTCGGGCAGATCAATTCCTTAGTCAGGACCTTACACGATAAAAATTCCGCTATAATAAACAGGTATATAAGGGAAGGTTGGCTGTTACCTACGGTGAATGACGCAGGCCAGCAACTGTGTAAGGAGATCTTGCTATGAAAGAAATCAATCCGCCGGATACGGCTCAACCATCACCCCCAGCCGGCTGCTTCAAATGGGGGATCCTGGGCTGTGGCACCATAGCCGCCAAATTTGCGGAAGCCATCGCTTTGCTGCCGGACGCGGTTCTGCACGCCGCTGCCAGCCGCGACCTGACCAAAGCGGAGGCCTTTGCGCGGCAATGGGGCGCCAGCTACGCCTACGGATCCTATGAGCAGATGCTGGCGGACTCGGACCACCGACCGGATGCCGTCTATGTGGCCACAATTCATCCGCAGCATCTGGCCGCGGCCAGGCTGGTCCTGCAGCAGGGCATTCCGCTGCTGGTGGAAAAGCCCCTGACCCTTAACGCCGCCGAGGCCCGGGAGCTTATTCAACTGGCCCGGCAGCAAAACTGCTTTATGATGGAAGCCATGTGGTCGCGGTTTCTGCCGGCAGCCCGCCAGGCCCGGCGCTGGGTAGAGGAGGGCCGGATTGGCCAGGTACGCCTGCTGCAGGCTAACTACGGTTACAACGGCGGTCCGGACCGCCGCCGCCGCCACCTCAACCGGGATTTGGGCGGCGGTACGCTGCTGGATATCGGGATCTACAATCTGGAATTTACCGGTGATATCCTGGGCTACCCGCCGCAGGCCCTGCAATCACAGGCCTGGCTGGACCCGGAAAGCGGGGCTGACACTCACTATCAGGCCACGCTTATTTATCCCGAGGCGACAGCCCAGCTGGCCGGCAGCGTCATGACTTATTATCCGGACCGGGCTTGTATCCTGGGCGATAAAGGCCGGATTGAACTGCCGCACTTTCATGAAGCCCAGGAGGTCTGGTTGTATACCGAAGACGGCGCCAGCTGTCACTTTTGCCAGTCCTATAAAAATGGCTTCCAGTTTGAAATTGCGGAAGTCATGCGCTGCGTCCGGGCCGGACTGACGGAGTCGCCTGCGATGTCCCTGGCAGAAAGCCTGGCCTGGCAAGAGGTAATGGATCAGCTGCGCCAGGCCTGGGGGCTGGTGTATCCTACGGAAAAGGCTGCGGGGCAGCCGGTGGAACCGAGGCAGGCATGAGTGTCGTACTGAGTATTTTCCTGGACAACATCCTGCCCATTTTTTTACTGATTCTGGCCGGCGTGATTTTAGGCCGGGCTTTTCATCTGGACATCGATACGCTGTCTAAACTTAACCTGTATCTCTTCATGCCCGCGTTTACCTTTGTGAATCTGTATGAGGCTAAAATCCCCCGTTCTCTGCTGCTGGTCTTGCTGTTCTCTTCGCTGCTGCTGATCGTCAATCTGGCGGTCAGCGAAGGCCTGGGCCGCAAACTCCATTTCAGCCGGCCGCGCCGCAAGGCGTTTCAAAATGCGATCAGCTTTTACAATTCCGGCAACATAGGCCTGCCGCTTGTCCAGCTGGTGTTCTCTACCGGCCCGGCGGTGATCAACGGCGCTACCCCGTATCTGGAACTGGCTACTACGGCGCAGATTATGGTCATTGTCCTGCAAAACCTGACCACGGCCACCATCTGCTATTACAATGCGGCCAGTGCCACGGAAAAACCGGCGGCGGCTATCCGCCGGGTCTTTACCCTGCCGGCCATGTATACCATTGCGCTGGCTGTGATCCTGAAACAAATCCCTTATGATTTTACTCAGCTGCCGGTTTGGGCGGCGGTGCAGTATCTGGCTGATGGTTTGGTCGCGATTGCGCTGGTGACGCTGGGGGTTCAGCTGTCCCATACCCGCTTTAACTTTAAGCTAAAAGCGGCCTGGCTGGCGGTAGCCCTGCGTTTGCTGGGCGGCCCGCTGATTGCCCTGCCGCTGATAAAGCTGCTGGGCTTTGAAGGGGTGGTGGCCCAGGCCGTCTTTATTTCTTCCGGCGTACCAACCGCAGTGAATTCAGCCTTGATTGCGGCAGAGCGGCATAATGACGAAGATTTTGCGGCTCAGGTGGTGTTGATGAGCACGACCCTGTGCGCCGTTTCGCTTATTTTAGTCATTTATTTAGCCCGGGTGCTTTTCCCTATTTGAACGCGGCGGTATCAGAAAACGAAAGCGGGCGGTATCAGAAATCGCGGCAGAAGCTTAAAAAAGCCGACTTGGGTCTGAAGGCAGCAGACTCAAGCCGGCTTTTTTGAGGTACAAAGCATTCAGCCGCTTCGCAGACAGCGGGGGCGGGCAAAGCTTACAATCCACTCTTGCCGTAGTTTGGCAGAACGCGGGCGGACGGATCGCGGACGTCGTTGCCCACCCAGTCCCGGTTGGGCATCCAGAAATCTTTTACCATGTCGGACTGGCCGGGATAGTAGGCTTCAAAGATTTCCCGATATAGCAGGCTTTCCTTAGTAAAGGGCGTTGCGTGCTTATAAAAGTGCCGCCGGGTCTCAAAGGCCTGATCAGTATAACGGCGTTCTGCGTAGGCCTTCAGGTCGTCTACCATGGAGTGGCCTACCGCATCGCTGAAGGCAGCCTTATCCCGCCATAAAATGTTATCCGGCAGCCAGTCGCCTTCGGCAAAGGCCTGACGCAGCAGGTACTTGCCCATCTGGTAGCGGTTCATCTTCAGCTCTGGGTTGATGGCCATGACGTAGCGGACAAAGTCCAGATCGCCAAACGGCACCCGAGCCTCCAGCCCGTGGACGGAAATACAGCGGTCGGCGCGCAGCACGTCATACATATGCAGCTCGTCCACGCGTTTTTTGGCTTCGGCCTGAAAACTGGCCGCGTCAGGCGCATAGTCCGTGTATTTATAGCCAAACAGCTCATCTGAAACTTCGCCGGTCAGGAGCACCCGCACGTCAGAGGTCTGGCGGACGGCCTTACAGACCAGGTACATGCCCATGCTGGCCCGGATGGTGGTGATGTCATAGGTGCCCAGCGCGGCTATGACTTCTTTCAGGTTTTCCAGTACCTCGGCTTCATTCATAATGACTTCAGTGTGCTCGGCACCTAAAAAATCAGCGACTTCCCGGGCGTACTTTAGGTCTATGGCATCAGTATCCATCCCAATGGAGAACGTCCGGATGGGCCGGTCAAGTTTACGGGCGGCTATAGAGCAAACTAAACTGCTGTCTAGACCGCCGCTCAGTAAAAATCCAACTGGCACATCCGCGTCCAGCCGCTTATCTACGGCGTCAATCAGGCGTTCACGGATGCCCTGGCATATTTCAGGCAAAGCTGCGGGCCCGGCTAAACCAATGGAAGGCGTGGCGGAGGTTAAATCCGTGTAGCGGGTAAATTGACCGTCTTTATAGTAATGACCGGGCGGGAAAGGCTGGATGCGGTCGCAAAGTCCCACCAGATTTTTAGGTTCGCTGGCCAGCGCCAGACCACCATGCGCGTCATAGCCGTAATAGAGTGGGCGGATGCCGATAGGGTCGCGGGCGGCAATAAAACTGTGCTGGTCCTGATCATAAATGATCAGCGCAAACTCAGCGTCAAGCATGGCAAACATGTCGGTGCCGTATTCACGATAGAGCGGTAAAAGGATTTCACAATCAGACTCACTGCTAAACTGATAGCCTTTGGCTTCCAGCGCTTGGCGAAAGGCTTCAAAACGATAGATTTCACCATTACAGACCAAGGTCTGCCGGCCCAGATGAAAGGGCTGCATGCCGCGCTCATCCGGTCCCATGATGGCCAGGCGGTGAAAGCCTATCCAGCCGTCAGGCAGCTGTTCCAGCCGGCTCATGTCCGGACCGCGGCTGAGACTGCGGTCAAAAAAGATTTCGACCTCAGCTTGGGTCAGATAATCGTTTTGCAGGCCCAAAATTGAACACATAAAAAAACACCTCCGGATAATCTGTCTGCAGCGTTTGCTTGTTTGTCTCTCACATGAACTGGCGGGTGCTGTTTCCTTATTCAGGAAAGCCCTGCAGTTTTGTGATAGGACGAATTGCTGCTCATCCGTGGTGCCACCTATCTTACCCGTTCCGTTACTGCTTTCCTTATTGTAAAGGAGGGTCAAGGCTGCGGGCTGTCCACGGCTTATAGCCTGCGGATCCACTTTGCCTTAACTGACTCCGGGAAAACCGGTCTGGGTCACTTATCGGAACTCTACCAAGTCCGTCCGGTCTAACGCGCCGGCTTACGTCTCACCTACTTGGCAGCTGGGGCTCCGCCTGATGACGGGCGCGACTGCGGTTCAGTTTGCGGCTGAGGAGTGTTCTTCACACCGGACACGGATACGGGTTTTGCACTGCCACCCGCTCACTGGCTCCGCTTGAGGCCGGTATTACTTTTCTCCCTCAACGCCTTTAGCTGTATGTTGAGTTGCATAATAGCACGCTGTTTATCCAGTGGTCAAGGGTTTTACGGAGAATTTATGAAAGATTTTTTCTGCCTGGCTGCAAATTTAGTGCAGCCAAGTCTGCTTTGCGTATTAGCTGCAGGTCTGCTGCGATTTGGGCGTTATTTCAAACTGCGGCGGCAAACGTTTAGGTTTGGCGCGGCAGATCTAAGCGTTTGCGCTATAATAAAACCTGTGTGACCAGCCGCTTTGGCTAATTTATTTAACAGGAGAGCCAACCTATGCAAATTGAAACCCTGAGTGTTCCGCAGACCCGTTTTGGCAGCTTTATTAAAGCGTATATTCAGGATGACTGGTATGACCAGCGCCATATGAGCTGCCTGCGTCCGGGCATGTTAATTTTGCCCGGCGGCGGTTATAGCTTTACCTCTGATCGTGAAGCTGAGCCGATTGCCTTATATTATTTGAATGAAGGTTATAACGCCTTTGTGCTGCGTTACACCGTGGCAGCTGAAGCCAAGTGGCCGGATCAGTTGGAGGAAGCCATGCGCACCATGGCCCTGCTCCGCGAACGCGCCTCAGAGTGGGGCATGGATCCGCAGCGGCTGGCGGTGATCGGCTTTTCTGCCGGCGGTCACCTGGCGGCTAATCTGGCCGTTGATTCCAGTGACCCGGAACTGCTGCGGCGGTTTGCCTTAACCCGGGAGCAAGTGCGTCCCAATGCGGTGGTGCTGTCCTATCCGGTCATCAGCTCCGGCCCTTACCAGCATGAAGGCTCCTTTGACTGCCTGCTGCGGGAGGACGCTAGTGATCCGGCTAAACGGGCGCGCGTCAGTCTGGAAAAGCGGGTGACCGCTGACACCCCGCCGTGCTATATCTGGCACACGGCGGATGACGGAGCGGTGCCGGTTCAAAACAGCTTACTGTTTGCCCAGGCTCTGGCCGATCACCAGGTACCTTTCAGTTTAAGAATCTTTGAACACGGCCCGCACGGCTTGGCCCGGGCGCGCTGGTTTGACAATAATCAGCTGAATGATCTGGAGATTGCCGGCTGGACGGAGGAAAGCGCCAGATTTTTAGAAAAGCATCTTGTCTGACGGCCGCAGTTTACTAAACGCGGTCAGGCAGACTGCAGCCGCCGGTCCGGGCGTATGAACAGGGGGTTTGTCTTAGTGCTTTACAATAATGCGCTCTATTTTTTAGTCTATTCCTTTATTGGCTGGTGCGGCGAGGTTGCGTATCACGCTTTAAAAGAGCGCAGTTTTGCCAACCGCGGGATGCTCAACGGTCCGGTCTGTCCCATCTATGGCATTGGCGTGCTGCTGCTGGTGAATCTATTGGCGCCGCTGTCCGGCCACTTAGGCTTGCTCTTTATAGGAGCCATGCTGCTGATGTCGTTAGAAGAGCTAATTGGCGGCTGGGCGCTGGATAAACTGTTTCATCAGCGCTGGTGGGACTATAGTGACACGCCGTTGAATCTGGGCGGCTATATCTGCCTGGGCTTCTCCCTGCTTTGGGGCGTGGCCGGCGTCTTGCTGCTGCGGGTGGTCCATCCCCCCATCGCGTTTTTGCTCAGCCGCATTCTCCCCCGGGCAGGCTGGTTTATCCTGATCCCCCTCTATGTCATTTTTACCGTGGATCTGGTGACGACCATCCTGATTTTGCTCAAGCTCAATCGCCGGCTGGCGCAGCTGGATGAAATCCGCCATTCTATCCGGGAGGTCTCCGACCGGATCGGACTGATCGTCAATAACAGTACCCTTAAGGTGGTGGATCAGCTGGAGGGCAATGAACAGTTGGGCCATCTGAAAACTAATGTGGGCGAAGTCAGCCAGACCCTGAGCGAAAAAGGTCAGCAAGTAGCCTTGAGCCTGGACCAGAAACGGCAGCAGGTCACCCAGTCGCTGGGTGAAACAAAGCAGTCCGTGGAGCGAGGCCTGGGCGGTATCCGTCAGGCCGCCAGCGGGACCAGACAAAATATGGAGCAAGGAATTAATGAACTGCGCAGCCGCTTGAACGAACTGACCCGTAAAGAAGAAAGCCTGACCCGCACCAAACCGTCATATGGGATCCGCCGTTTGCTGAAAGCTTTCCCGGGGGCGCGCTCTACCCGCTACAGTGAAACGCTGGAAGCCCTTAAGCATGCTCTGCTTAGCCGGGTATCCGCAGATCCTGATACCCATCACGATCCTGACTAAGCGGACGGCAAAGCGCGGGCGTCTTAAGGTGCCTGATCTGGTCTGACCTGACCGCTTTGAAATACAGAGAGGAAGCTCATATGCGTTATATTCGCTATTGTTATCAAGAACAAATCTCCTATGGCTTGTTGGAGGGCGACGTAGTTAAGCCTTGTCTGGGCAGTCCTGAAACCGGCGGCCTTAAGCCCATAGTCGCTGCGGAGACGCTGCGGTTGGATCAGGTCACGTTGTTAGCGCCGTTAAGACCCGGCAAAATGGTCTGTGTGGGCTTAAATTATCTGGACCACATTCAGGAGTTTCATAAAACCAAGCCTGCTGAGCCGGTTTTGTTTATTAAGCCGCTGTCGGCCTTGCTGGACCCGGGCCAGGCCATTGTCCGGCCGCCTGAATCATCGCGGGTCGATTACGAGGGCGAACTGGTCACCGTCATCGGCCGCCGGGCCTGCCGCGTGAGCCCGGCTGAAGCTCAAGCCTGCATTTGGGGTTATACCTGCGGTAATGATGTGACCGCGCGGGATTTGCAGCCGCAAGACGGACAGTGGACCCGGGCCAAGGGCTTTGATACCTTTGCGCCGTTGGGGCCCTGGGTGGAAACCGCGCTTGACCCGGCAGATCTGGCTATCCGGACTTACCTGAACGGCAAGCTGGTTCAAAATAGCCGGACGTCCTACTTGCTGTTTAAGCCGGACTTTCTGGTCAGCTACATCTCTCATGTCATGACCCTCAATCCGGGGGATGTCATCTTTACCGGGACTTCCTCAGGTGTTGGTCCCATGCAGGCAGGAGACCGGGTGGCGGTGGAAATTGAGGGCCTTGGCCGGCTGGAAAATCCGGTTGTCGATCTGGCTTAAGCAGGAAGCGCTCCGGGAGCTGGATCCGGAATCAGGCGGCTAAACCCAGTCTGATCAATTAAGCTTCAGCCGACCCGTGGGTCTTTAGTCTGGGCTCCGGCCGCGTTTAGCCGCGGCGGACCCAGACTTTCATTTCTCCGAGCTTGCGGTTGCCCCAATATGCATAGGGTACAAACCGCAGAAGGAGCGGTTGCTGGACTGGAGGCCGCAGGGGTGCGTAAAGCTGCCGCTCATCCCAATCCGGCCAGGTTTCCCGCCAGCCCCGGGCCTGCAGCTGGGTATAGCCGCCCAGCTCTTTGGCTTCAACGGCGACCGGCAGCTGGCTGGTGTCCGCCAGGAGGGCCCAAAGATCCGGTCCGTTATCACATGCTTCCAGGCAATAAACCAGCGGGCCGCGGGTCAGGGCAATCAGGCCGCGGTCGGCGCGGACGGCCGGTGAAGCCTGTACCCAGGTGGGCTCAACCCGGATGCTGAGTTGTATTTGCTGCTGCCCCGGCGCTAAGTCCAGGTAAACAAAGCCCTTATGCTCCCGGCCGGTTAGTTGGTGACCCTGCCTGTCCGTCAGGATAAAGGATTGGGCCCAGCCGGGGCGGCGCAAGGCCAGGGTAAAGGCAGCCTCATGCTGTACGGTCAAAGTCAACCGGCCGTCGCGGCAGTAATTGCCGGTCAGCCGCAGGTTTATGTCCCCCGTGGCGGCTGTCGGGCTGGCCGGGTCGGCCCAGCTGAGCTTGGCTTCATGGCTGATATACTGCTGCAGCATGACCAGATGGTCCTGGGGGTACAGGCTGTAAATATACTGCCCCAGACCGGCCAGAGTACGCGCAATATTGGGCGGGCAGCAAGCACAGCCAAACCAAGGCTGGCGGGTCGCTTCCACATGCTGCCGCGAGGTGTTTTTAAGGCAGTTAGCCGGCCAGACTTCCATAGGATTGACATAAAAGAAGCGGGTTCCATCTTGCTGGATGCCGGCTAAAACGGTATTGAACAGGGCCAGTTCAGCCACATCGTGGTACCGCCCCTCACGCTGATTACGCCCCAGCCGTAAAGAAAACAGCGCCAGTCCTATGGCCGCGCAGGTTTCAGAATAGTTGGCGTCATTAGATAAGTCATAATCAGTGGTAAAGCGCTCCAGCCAGCCGGATTGGCCAATGCTGCCGGTCAGATATAATTGCCGCCAGGCAATATCTTCCCAGAGGCGGACGCAGGCAGCCATGAGCTCCTGGTCGTCAGCCGCGGCGGCGGCGTCCGCCATGGCGCAATACAAATAGACCGCCCGGACAGCGTGACCCTGGGCGCGGGTCTGCTGCCGGACAGGCTGATCGGCCTGATGATAGCTCAGGTCAGGACGATTTTGGCGGCTGCCGGGGTATAATTCATAAAAGTCGGCGCTACTGCGTTCACGCTCAAAGTAATTGGGTTTTTGCCCCCGCTGATTAATGAAGTAAGCGGCCAGGTTAAAATAGCGGGGCGTGGCGGTGTGCTGCCAGAGCCGGATCAGGGCCAGTTCTATTTCCTCATGCCCGGGGTATCCGTGCAGTTGCTGGTCTCCCGGCCCAAAGACCACAGCGATCAGATCCGCAAAACGGCAGGCAATGCCCAGCAGACGGTCCTTACCGGTGCACTGGCTGTAGGCTACCGCGGCTTCAATCAGGTGGCCGGCGCAGTAAAGCTCATGGCAGTCGCAAAGGTTGTGCCAGCGCTGGTCCGGCGCTTTTATCTGAAAATAGGTGTTCAGGTAGCCATCTTCACACTGCGCCTGCTCCAGCAGCTCAATCAGGCTGTCTGCTTGTGCTTCCAGACCCGGATCCGGATGGGTCGCCAGGCTGTAGGCTACGGCCTCCAGCCATTTGTAGCTGTCCGAATCCTGAAAGACGAACCCGTCAAAATCGGCTTGTTCCAGACCGGCGGCAATGCGGAAGTTGCGGACCGAGTGGCTGGGTGGCGTGGCCGGCAGCTGATCATTCAGCGCCTGCCATTGATAAGGCAGAATCTGCCGGGGGACCAGGTCAATATAACGGTCCCAGAAAGCATCCTGAATGTGCAGCTCAGAAAGCGCGGGCGTCTGAGGCAGCCGGCTGGCCTGAGCGGTGGGAAAAGGCTGACACATAGCTTCAATCCTCACTTCTTATTTAGTATATAAAAAATACAAGTTTATAATTGCCAGGGCAGATTTATTTGAATTATAGCCTATGCTGACCAATTTAATTGTCTGCCATCCAGGATAAACCTGTCTGTTCCCGAATCAGACCGGCTTGCCGCGGCTTTGGCTTGTGGGTATCATGAACACGACCAAAGAAACGAGGTAAGCAGATGGACACACCAGACCTTTTTGAAAAATCGCAGCCAGAGGGTATCCTGGCTCATCCGCCCATGGGCTGGAACAGTTGGGACTGCTATGGCAGCAGCATTACGGAAACTGAGTTTTTGCAAAATGCCACCTTTATGGCGGAACATTTGCGGGATTATGGCTGGAATTATGCTGTGGTGGATATTCAATGGTACCAGGCGACCGCGGAAGGCTGGGATTATAAGCCTTTTGCGGATCTGTGCCTGAATGAATACGGTTTGCCCCAGCCGGCGGTGAACCGTTTTCCGTCAGCGGCCGGGGGTAGAGGCTTTAAACCGCTGGCAGAACAAGTCCACGCTCTGGGCTTGAAGTTTGGCCTGCATATTATGCGGGGTATCCCCAGGCAGGCGGTGAGCCAGAATCTACCGGTGCCTGGTACTGACGGCCTCCGCGCTCGGCAGGTGGCTGACTTTGCGGCAGTTTGCCGCTGGAACTCAGATATGTATGGGCTCAATATGGCGGCGGAAGGCGCGCAGGCCTGGTATGACGCTTTATACCGGCAGTTTGCTGACTGGGGGGTGGACTTTGTCAAGGTAGACGACTGCGCCTGGAATTTTGTGGCGCCGGACCACTACCCGGCCGCGGAAGTGGAGGCGATTGCCCAGGCTATTAAACATAGCGGCCGGGACATGGTCCTCAGCCTGTCTCCGGGTCCGGCGGTATTGCAAAAACGGGATCACTTGACGCGTTTTGCCCATATGTGGCGCATGACTGATGATTTTTGGGACCGCTGGGATCTGCTGCTGCAGGATCTGGAGCGCTGTCGGGAATGGCAGGCGGTGGTTGGACCAGGCAGCTGGCCGGACGCGGATATGCTGCCGCTGGGTCAGCTAAATATGAGGGATAATCAGGGTCAGGGCCGCCGCAGCGCCTTAACCGCGGACGAGCAGCAGACCTTGATGAATCTCTGGTGCCTGTTTCGCTCGCCGCTCATGTACGGTGGCGACCTGCCCCGGGCCACCGCGGAGGATCTCCGCCTGCTGCAAAACCGGGAGCTGCTGGCCTTAAGTCAGCAGGGCGGCTGGCCCCGGGAATGCCAGGCCTCTGAACCGGGCCTGTCTGCCTGGACCCAGCTGGAGTGCCCGGCCGGGCAGCCCCAGCCCTTCCTCTTTATTAATACCACGGATGAACCGCTCCCGGTCAGCCTGGACTTCAGCCGGCAGGACCGTGCCTGGGGCCGGGCCGTCACAGCCGCGGCGGCCGGACCGGGGACTGCCGGAGCCTGGCGCTGGCAAGAGGTCTGGCAGCAACAACCGGCAGAACGGATCAGCGCAACCAGTCACAGCCAGTTTACGCTGGCGCCGCATGCTTCAAGGCTTTATTTATTGGAAAAAGCTGAATGACCGCCCAGGCCGCAGCGGGGCTTGCGGCTGGCCGGTGCACTGCAGTTCCGGCGGCGGCCTGCCGCCGCTAAAGCGCCAAAGCGATTTATAAAGATATTAAAGGAGATCTTGTATGGCTAATCTAACTGTCAATCTTGACCGCCGCCTCAGCCACATCAATCCCGAGGTATACGGCAACTTTTCTGAACATCTGGGCCACTGTATATATGACGGCATTTATGTGGGTGAAAGCTCAGCCATTCCTAATGTCAACGGCATGCGCAGCGATATTGTAGCCGCGCTTAAAGCCATTCACTTACCGGTCCTGCGCTGGCCGGGCGGCTGCTTTGCGGATACCTATCATTGGGAGGATGGCATTGGTCCCCGGCAGACCCGTAAGCGCATGGTCAACACCCATTGGGGCGGCGTGGTGGAAGACAATGCCTTTGGCACCCATGAATTCTTTGAGTTTTGCCGCCAGGTGGGCTGCGAACCCTATATCAATGGCAATCTGGGCAGCGGCACCGTCCGGGAAATGTCTGAATGGGTGGAATACATGACTTTTGACGGGCTGTCGCCCATGTCACAGCGCCGGCAGGCTAACGGACAATCCGAGCCCTGGCACCTGAAGTATTTTGGCATTGGTAATGAAAATTGGGGCTGCGGCGGCAACATGCGCCCCACTTACTACGCGGATGTCTACCGGCGTTACCAGACCTATGTCCGCAACTACGGTAAAAATCAGATCTTCAAAATTGCCTGCGGCCCCAACTCAGATGACTATGCCTGGACGGAGGAACTGATGAAGCAAGCCGGCCACTACATGGACGGCCTGAGCCTGCATTATTACACGGTGAATGGCGACTGGGAACATAAAGGCGCAGCAACAGGCTTCAGCAAAGCCGATTGGTATCAGACCCTCAAAAAGACCCTTTATATGGAGGATTTGATCCGCGGGCATCTGGCCGTGATGGACCGCTATGATCCGGAGCATAAGGTTGGTTTGATTATAGATGAATGGGGCACCTGGTTTGACGTGGAGCCTGGCACTAACCCCGGCTTTTTATATCAACAAAATACTACCCGGGATGCGCTGGTAGCAGCGGTCAACTACAATATTTTCAATAAACACAGCGACCGCATTCCCATGACTAACCTGGCGCAGCTGGTCAATGTCCTGCAGGCGCTGATCCTGACTGACGGCGAACAAATGCTCCTGACTCCGACCTACTTTGTGGCGGACCTCTATCAGCATCATCAGGGCGCGGATCTGCTGGAAAGCATGGTAGACACGCAGCTGGTCGGTCAGGATGAAAGCGCCCTGGTGCCGAATCTGTCAGAATCAGCCTCAGTCAGCGCAGACGGTACGGTCAATGTGACCCTGGCCAACCTGGCCGCGGACCGGCCGGCTGCGGTCCAGGTGCAGCTGACCGGCCGGGCCGCCGCGGCTTATACCCTGGCAGAGGCCCGCATTCTGGCGGGCGACTCTGACTGCCTGGATCTGCATAACAGCTTTGCGGAGCCTCAGACCGTCAGACCGGCTGATTTTGCCGCGCAGGTCAGCTCCGCGCGGCCGGGTCAGTTCCGCCTGCAGTTGCCGGCCGCGTCCGTGCTGCTGCTGCGTTTTAGCCAGGCGCGTGAAAGTTAGGAGCTAAGGATGAAAGATGATACTCAGCTTTCTGCCGCCCGGGCGGCGGATTTTACCCTGGCTGACGCGCTGCGGCAGCCGTGGCCCTGCAGCTGTGGCAAGACGCACCGGACCAACCTGAAATGGTTTCAGGTTCAGCCAGACGTGCCGCAGCTGCTGCCAGCCATCCTGCAGCAGGCAGACTGCCGCAGGATTTTGCTGGTGGCAGACCGCCACACTTATGCTGCTCAGGGGCAAAGCGTGGCGGCCGTGCTGAAATCGGCCTGCCCGGAGATTTTACTGGAGCAGTTCATCTTTCCGGACCCTGAATTAGTGCCGGATGAACGGGCCCTGAGCCGGCTGCAGGACTGGCGGCGCGCCCTGCCGGCTCAGGCCGGAGACTATTGGCTGGCGGTGGGCAGCGGCACCCTCAATGATCTGACCCGTTATGTCAGCAGTCAGGAACAACGGCCATACTTAGTTGTCGGGACCTCCCCGTCCATGGATGGCTATGCTTCCGGGGTTTCGCCGCTGATTATCCGGCGCATGAAACAGACCTTTCCCGGGCAGAGCCCGCTGGCGGTGCTGGCGGATCCCAAAGTGCTGGCCCAGGCTCCCCGGGACCTGATCCTGGCAGGTATTGGCGATGTTTTGGGTAAATATAATTCGCTGCTGGACTGGCAGCTGTCAGTGCTGGTCAATGACGAATACGACTGCCCGTTTATCCGGAGTCTGGTGGAGGAAAGCCGCGATGAAGTGGCCCGGCAGGCGCCAGCCATCATCCGGGGGGATGAAACCGCGGTGACCAGTCTGATGACCGCGCTGACTGAAGTGGGGGTAGCCATGGACTACAGCGGCAGCTCCCGGCCTGCTTCCGGCGCGGAGCATCATCTGGCGCATTTCTGGGAAATGCGGGAGCTGCTTGCCGGCGGTCATGGCCATCATCACGGCACGGAAGTTGGTGTGGCTTTGCCGCTGATTTTAAGCCTGTGGCGGCAGCTGGCCAGCTGGCCGGAACCGGTAGAAAAAAGCAGTCAGCTTCCCCGGACTGGCGAAGCCTGGCAGCGGCAGCGGACGAGACAGCTTGAAGAAGCTTACCGGCAGGCGGCGCCATCGGTTTTGGCCTATGATCGCGAAGTGGATTGGTTTAATGAAAGCAAACGGCAGCAGCGCCTGACACGCATCCGGGCGGCCTGGCCCCGGATCCGGCAGCTGGCCCAGTCTGCCCCGGACCCGGCGACCGTCACCAGTTTGTACCGGCAGATAGGCTTCCCATTAACCCCGGCCGATATCAGCCTCCCGCCTCAGGAGGTCCAGGCCGCGCTTAACTATGCGTCTGCTCTGCGGGAACGCTATACCGTGCTGCGCTTGCTGGACGACCTTAACTGGTCCCCGGCAGAGCTGTTGTAAGCTTGACGCCAGCGTCCGTGGACGCATAAGTGAGCCGGACCTGCCGCAAAATCTGCTGGTCGATCTGGTCTAAGGCCGATTGATTAGCGGTCATGGCGTAAAGCGCCAGATTGAGATCTTTATCCGGCAGGTAGAGCAGATACATGCGCCCGTACATGGCCAGCGGCGCGTAATCGGTTGCCTGACCGCCCGCGGCTGCCGGCGGCCAGCCAAATTGCAGGTAACCGGTCTGAAAGCCCCGCACGTGGTGCAAGGGGCCATTTGTGCGCAGGCTGGCGTCAACCTGAAGCCAGGTCTGCCCGGCCAGCGTCACGGTGTGGGTTTGCAGGTCCGTGGCCTCAAACTGGCTGTCCGCCGTGGCCAGGCCCAGCGCCGGCAGCGCCAGGCAGGTTTGATCAAAAGCGGTTACGGTCATAAGCTCCGTGGTAGTCAGCTCCCGTCCCAGCCCCCCCACGTAATAGCAGCCCAGATAGCTGTTGTACAAGGGTGAGTCCGGATTATAAAATTCACTGCGCGCCGCCAGGGGCTTAAAACCGGCGACGGCGTAATCAATGCTGAAGGTGACGGTTTGGTTCAGGTAAGCGGACAGACCGGCGGACGCATTAAAGGTATTCATAACCGGAAGCAGCGCGGTGCCCATAATTTGGGTGTCCAGCGGCAGGCTTACCGTCACGCCGCTTTGCCGCGCGACGCTGTGTCGTTCATTCAGCTGATCGTAAGCTGACATGAGCAGGACGGCCCGGGGACCGGCCAAAGCTGGCAACAGTAAAAAAAGCAGCAGCGCCAGTGCCACCAGACCCAGGCTTAGCCAGCGCCTTCTGTGCCGGCGGGGCGGCCGCCTGGCCGGACCGGTTTCCGGCATAGCCCCGGCTTCCGGCGCTTTCATTCCGCGGGCGGCTGCTCAGAGATGACCGGCGCCGCGGCGGCACCCGGGTTTTGGAATTTCAGGTTATGCCCGCGGACGGAGACCTTGGTTTTGGCATCAACCGAACGGGTAATAAACACATTACCGCCGATGGTAACGCCCTGTCCGATCACCGTTTCGCCACCTAAAATAGTTGCGCCGCCATACACCGTTACGTGATCGCCCAGGGTGGGGTGCCGGCGCACGCCCCGCAGTGACTGGCCGCCGCGCGTGGACAGGGCGCCCAGGGTAACGCCCTGATAAATCTTGCAGTGGTCGCCAATCACAGAGGTTTCGCCAATCACGACCCCGGTGCCGTGATCAATGAAGAAGTACCGGCCAATATCCGCGCCGGGATGGATGTCAATCCCGGTTTTGCTGTGCGCGTATTCACTCATGATCCGCGGGATCAGGGGAACCTGCAGGAGGTACAGCTCATGAGCCAGGCGATGAACCGTGATGGCAAAAATACCGGGGTAAGCCAGGATAATCTCACTGTAGCTGCTGGCGGCAGGATCCCCGTCATAGGCGGCTTCCACATCAGTTGCCAGCAAATCCCGCACTTCCGGCAGCCGCGCCAAAAACTGCTCCACAATCAGCTCGGCCGCGTCCGGTTCCCCCGGGCAGGCGGCTTCACACATGGAGATGCTTTCCGCATCCTGACGGCGGCGGTGACACAGGGCCAGCCCGACTTCATGCCGGAGCTTAAAGCGGATCTCACTCAGGCAGTCGTTCAGATAAAAATAGGTATGGTACGCTGAGGCGTCCCGGCGGTCATAATAACCCGGGAACATCAAAGATCTGAGCTTGTGCGTGATATCAATAATTACTTTTCGGTCAGGCAGGTAGCCGTAATTGACGTCCTGCAAAGACGGATAACGCAGATAGCTTGTCTGCAGCTGTTTGACCAGACTGGCGGTTTCCGGGTTGCGTCCGCCCGTTTCCTGGCCGACCGGAGACAAAGAATCGGTTTGCTCTTGTGTCATGACTGATGCGCTCCTTTATTGTTGGTCTCAGGGTTACCGGCAGGCCGGGTGGTCTGCTCTGGGGCCTGAGATTTAGCGGTATCCGGGTTGGGACAGATCCGTTCCTGCCACGGTCCGTAGCCCTCCCGCGCCAGCTCTTCATAGGGTATAAAGCGAAGGGCGGCGCTGTTAATACAGTAACGCAGTCCTCCGGCCGAGTCAGGTCCATCCTCAAAGACGTGTCCCAGATGGCTGTTAGCCATAACGCTGCGGACTTCAGTCCGCACCAGCCCATGACTGTGGTCCGGCAGCTGCACGATGTTTTGGCTTTCCACCGGCCGGGTAAAGCTGGGCCAGCCGCAGCCGGCGTCATATTTATCCTCTGAACTGAACAGCGGCTGACCGCTGACGCGGTCTACATATAAGCCGGGCCGGAATTCCGCGTCATAGGGATTGCGAAAGGGCGGTTCGGTTGCCTGGTGCTGCGTGACCTCATATTCCAGCGGCGTGAGGCGCTGCCGCAGGGTCTGGTCATCCGGCCTGACAAAAGGCTCCGGCACGGCTGATTTGGTTCCGCCCGGGTCGGCGCGGCCGGCCGGACTGTCGGCGCCGTCTGGCCTGGCCGCCTGCGTTGCCTCTGTGTCCGCGGCAGACGCCGCCTCCGGTACCGGCTTAAGATTATCCGGCAGATACTGCTTGAGGGCCTGAAAGAACTGCCGGGCGGAGATCTGGGAGTATCCGCCGGGGTTTTTATCCAGATAGTGCTGGTGGTAGTCTTCTGCCGGCACAAACGAAGACAGCGGTAAAAATTCTGTACAGATGCGCCCGTCCAGGCGGCTGCGCAGGCGTTCAAAAGCCGCGGTGATCTCCGGGATATCTTCTTCCTGGCTGTAGTAAATCCCGCTGCGGTACTGTGGCCCCCAGTCATAACCCTGATGGTCCGGCTGCAGGGGATCAATGAGCGCAAAAAAGATATCCAGCAGACTGCTCAGACTCAGGAGCTCCGGGGCATAGTAAAGCCGGACAGCCAGGACGTAATGACTCTGGCCGTAACAGACGCGGTTGTACCCGGCATCGCCGATACCATTGGCATAGCCGGCCGTTGAGCAGGCTACGCCGGGTACCCGCGCCATCCAGGCCTGGACGGCCCAGAACTGACCGCCGGCCAGGGTTATTTCCTTCAGCCGGCGGCGGCGGTAATCAATGTCCTGGTTGGGGTTGGGCGCCCAGCTGGTCTGAGCGGGATCCGACTTTTCCTTTGCCATGGTTACGACCTCCTTTAGTTCATTGTATTATAAAGAATTCCAGGGACAAGGTGTTAATGAGGCTTAGGTGGACCGGACCGGCAGCCGGAGAGGTTTTTGAATCGGCTTTACAAAATGTTCACAAAACAAAGGTCAAGTAAAGTCAAAATATCTTGACAGCCCTTTGACCCCTGCTATAATAAAGTCAAATAAAGTCAAACGACTTTATGGCTACTCCCTTCGTCAGAGACAGGGGCAGCAGGTGTTTAAGTTTAAGGAGATGTAAAAATGGCCAGATTGAGCGATGTCATTGAGCAGCTGATCAAAGAGCTTATTGAGGAAAATCATGGCTGCGCAGAGATTACCCGCAGTGAGCTGGCTGAGCAAGTCAACTGTGTGCCTTCGCAGATCACTTATGTCTTGTCCACGCGGTTTACCAACGGACAGGGTTATCTGGTTGAAAGCCGGCGCGGCGGCGGTGGCTGGATCCGGATTCGCCGGATCAGCAACAGCACCACCGCGGAGCACTACATTATGCATGCTCTCAATGCTATGGGAGAGCAGTTAAGCCAGCAGCAGACAGAGGTTTATTTAAAGAATTTTGTGGACTATGACGTGATTCCCCGGCCCGTAGCCAGGATTATGAAAGGCGGCTTGTCTGATCAGGCGCTGAATCGGGTTGATACCGGGCTGAGAGATTTTGTCAGGATGGACATGATGAAAAATATGCTGATGTGCTTTATTTTGGGCTCACCGTCCAAGTAGAGCCGACACAGACCCAATGTTCATGATGATCCGGAAGGGGGAGCTAATTTATGAAATGTGATCGTTGTCATCAAAACCAGGCCGCAGTCACGCTCACGCAAACAATTAACGGCGTGACCCGGGATCTGCATTTATGCCCGGCCTGTGCCGCTGAGCTGGAAGCGCAGTTTGCCAAGCATACCTGGGCCAAGCTGTTTCCGGATAACTTTTTTGGCAGCTGGCTGGGTCATACCGGCGGCATTCCGGATTTTGGCGGCGCCGCGCAGCCAGGCTTAACCTGTCCCAGCTGTGGCACGACTTTTGCGGACTTTTTAAAAACCGGACTATTTGGCTGCCCGGACTGTTACCGGGCTTTTGCCCCCAAGCTGGACAGCTTGTTCCGCAGGGTGCAGGGTCAGACCCGGCATGTGGGCCAGGGCCTCAAAACCGCTGCCCCGGCCGGCCTGGCTCAGCCGGCTGCGGCAGCCGGCGGTAAGCGGGAGCCCCAGCCGGCCGCCGGCGCCGGAGGCGGAGGCGCCGCCAAACCGCTGGACCCGGCCGGGCAGGTGACCCTGGAGCTGCAGCAGCTCAAGGAGCGCCAGCGCCTGGCCGTCGCCCAGGAAGACTACGAAAGCGCCGCGCAGTGCCGGGATGAAATCCTGCAGCTGCGTCAGCGCCTGGAGCAATTGCAGGCTGCCGGCAGCGCATCACCGGCTGCCTCTGAGCCCGCGGCGGGAGCGGCAGCCAAGCAGAAAGGGGAAAACCTATGACATGGTATATAGACCGGGGTCCGGATTCAGATTTTATTATTTCGTCCCGGATTCGCCTGGCCCGCAATGTCCGCGGTTACCGCTTCCCAAACCGGATGAGTCCGGAGGAAGCCCGACAGTTTGTCAAAACCGCGGAAGACGCGTTTATGCAGGCTAACCGCGGGATGAGCAGCCGCTACACAGTGGTAGATCTTAATGAGCTGGCGCCGGAAGAGCGGTTGTCCCTGGCGGAGAAACGCCTGATCAGTGAGGATTTGCTCAAGCACAGTGACAGCTGCGGGGTTGTGATCAGCCGGGATGAGGCCCTGTCCGTCATGCTGGGTGAGGAAGACCATATCCGCATTCAGGCTATGGCGCCCGGTTTTGATCTGGATAAGGCTTACCAGGAGGCCTCCCGGGCGGCGGCGGTCTTTGAGGAACGGCTGCCGGTGGCCTATGATGAGCAATACGGCTTTTTAACCGCCTGCCCGACTAATACCGGGACCGGCCTGCGGGCGTCGGTCATGATTCATCTGCCGGCGCTGACGGAGCTGGGTCAGATCCGGGCGCTGATAGAAAATCTGCAGAAACTGGGCTTTACTGTGCGCGGCAATTATGGCGAAAACAGTCAGGCCACAGGTTACCTGTATCAGATTTCCAACCAGATTACCCTGGGTTTAAGTGAAACGGATCTGATCCGGGATCTGCAGCAGACTGTGCGACAGGTCATGGGGCTGGAAAGCCAGGCCAGACAGCGCTTGTACGGCGCCAATCAGGCCAAGACGGAGGACCGGATTTACAGGGCTTTAGGTACGCTGAGCTACGCCAGGCTCATCAGCAGTGAGGAGGCGCTCAGGCTTTTGTCTGACCTCCGGCTGGGGGTTGAGACCGGCGTCTTGCCGCAGCTTAAGCCAGAGGAGGTCAACCGCCTGACCATCAGTATTGGCCCGGGCACGATCCAGAAAGCCGCGGGCGAACCGCTGGACACCACCAGCCGCGATCGCCTGCGAGCCCGCCTGATCCGGGAAACGCTTGAAAATGCGGCAGCCGGACCCGCCGCCGCAGACTGACAGAGCAGCATAGCTGAATATAGATAGAGACAGATAACTTAAGGAGAACACATTATGATCATGAAATTTTCACCCCGTACCGCGCAGGTAATGATCCGCGCGTACCTGACGGCCAAATCCTTTCAACTGGATTATATTGGTACCGAGCACTTGCTGGCCGGTATTTTAAGTGAAGAGAACGGCCCCGCCTGCGACGCCCTGGCAGAGGAGGGCGTGACCCGGGAAAACTTTGCGGAAGCGCTGCGCAGCATCAGTGAACGGGCGCAGACCGAGCCTGAAATGACGCGCGACTTTGACATTCAGCAGATCATGCGGCTGGTTACGCCCCGCACCAAGCGGGTCTTTGAGCTGGCGACGCACCTGAGTAACCGCCTGGGCAACAGTGTCATTGAACCGGAGCACCTGCTGCTGGGCATTCTGCAGGAAGGCGACAGCGTGGCCATCCGGCTTTTGAACGGCAGCGGCGCCAACCTGCAGGCCATCTTTCAAAATCTGATTGCGCAGCTGCAAAACAGCGAGGGCGAAACTGAGGACAATGAGGACGGCGAGTCTGGCGGCGAGGCTGATGAGCTCAACCGCATTAATGATAATCTGAACATTTACCGGCAGGGCCAGGGCGGCCCGCGCGCAGCCGCCGGCGGCGCCAACGGCGGCAAACGCGGCGGACGCCACAAGATGCTGGATAAGTACGGGACCAATCTGACCGATGAAGCGCGCAAGCATGTCTTTGACCCCATCATTGGGCGGCAGAAGGAGATCACCCGGGTGGTGCAGATTCTGGCGCGGCGGACTAAAAATAACCCGGTCCTGATTGGCGAGCCCGGCGTGGGCAAAACGGCGGTGGCGCAGGGCCTGGCCGAGTTGATTGTAGAGGACAGCGCTCCGTCCTTTTTGAAAAATAAGGAGCTGTATTCCGTTGACTTAAGCGGTATGCTGGCCGGCGCCAAATACCGCGGTGAATTTGAGGAGCGCTTAAAAGGTGTCACGACAGAAGCCGCGGAGGATGGCAACGTTATCTTGTTCATTGATGAGCTGCATACTCTGATCGGGACCGGCGCCGGCGGCGACGGCGGCACCATGGACGCGGCCAATATCCTGAAGCCGCTGCTGACGAACGGTAAACTCCAGATCATTGGCGCCACCACGATTGACGAGTATCACAAGCACATTGAAAAGGACGCCGCGCTGGAACGCCGCTTCCAGCCGGTTATGGTGGGGGAGCCCAGTGCGGAGGAAAGCATCCAGATCTTAAAGGGCATCCGCTCTAAGTATGAGGAACACCATCACGTCAAGATCACGGATGAAGCCCTGGAAGCCGCGGTTAAGCTGTCCCAGCGCTACATTACTGACCGTTTCCTGCCGGATAAGGCCATTGACCTGATGGATGAAGGCGCGTCCAAGTTAAGAATCCACACCTATGCTGATCCGCCTGAGGTCAAGACACTGAAGGATAAGCTGGCCAGGATTGAAGAAGAAAAGCGTGAAGCGGCGGAGCAGGAGGCGTTTGAAAAGGCGGCGGCGCTGCTCAAACAGGAGCAGGCTTTGCAGGCGGAGCTTAGCCAAAAACAGGCTGACTGGCAAAAAGATCAGGACGGCCGGCACAATGTGCTGACGGCCGATGACATTGCGGATGTCGTGGCCCAATGGACGGGTATTCCGGTCCGCAAAATCACGGAAAACGACAGCGAAAAACTGCGGAATCTGGAAGCTGAGCTGCACAAACGGGTGATTGGTCAGGATGAAGCGGTGACGGCGGTCGCCAAGGCTATCCGGCGCGGGCGGCTGGGTCTCAAAAACCCCAACCGGCCTACCGGCTCCTTCATCTTCCTGGGCACCACGGGCGTGGGCAAAACCGAGCTGGCTAAAGCCCTGGCAGAGGTCATGTTTGGGGATGAAAACGCCATGATCAGAATTGACATGTCGGAGTACATGGAGAAATTTGATGTCAGCAAATTGATTGGTTCGCCGCCCGGATATGTGGGCTATGACGAAGGTGGTCAGCTGACGGAAAAGGTACGCCGCCGGCCCTACTCAGTCGTGCTTTTTGATGAGATTGAAAAAGCTCATCCGGATGTATTCAACGCCTTGCTGCAGATCCTGGAAGACGGACGCCTGACTGACGGTCAGGGCCGTACCGTGGATTTCCGCAATACGATTATCATCATGACCAGCAATATTGGCGCCCGCTTGCTCACCGGCTCAACCAGCCGGCCCATTGGCTTTGCCTCCGCCAGCACCAACGAAGCGCAGGATCCTGAAAAAGCCAGGCTTTACGGCGGCCGCAATTATGAGGAAGCCCGCAAGCTGGTGCTGGAAGAAGTTCGTAAAACGTTTAATCCGGAGTTCATCAACCGGGTGGACGCCCTGATCTTTTTCCACATGCTGGACCATGAAGCTATGCTTAAGATTGTCCGCATCATGTTGAAGCAATTGAGCAAACGGCTGGAGCCGGTGGGCCTGAAGCTAGAGACCACGGAGGACGCGGAGCGCTTCTTGATCCAGAAAGGCTATGATCCCAGCTACGGCGCGCGTCCGCTGCGCCGTGAGATTCAGACTGCGGTGGAAGACCGCATATCTGAAGCGATGCTGGACGGGGTGCTGAAAAATGGCGACACCGCCCTGGTTACAGTGACGGACGGCGATATCGCAGTGTACAACGCGGCTAACCCGCCCAAACCGGCTGATCAAGCCAAGACAGCTAAAAAAGCTGACGGCGGCAAGCCGGCCGCGGCCAAAAAAGGCCAGGCTGCGGGACCGGTCATTGCGGTGGACTTGCCGGAAGGCGAAGTCCCGGCGGAGCCAACCGGCAAGGCAGCTGCTAAGTCCGGCTCAGATCATAAGTCTGGCCCCGCGACTGACGCCGGTCCAAAGCAAGCCAATGGCCCGGACCAGTAAGCCCGGCGCTTAACCCAAGGTAAGCTGATTAAAGCCAGCCCGGACAATTCAGGTCCAGGCTGGCTTTTTGCTGCCTTTTCTGCTCAGGCGCCGCGTGCTATGCTAAAGTGAAGGTTAACTGAGCCGGCTTG
>JAQWFM010000052.1 GCA_028704415.1 Oscillospiraceae bacterium
ACAAAATGCGGCGTACAGGGGGAGGAAATGCAGGCCGTCTTTTTTGCCCCAATACTTAGGCGATAGTCTGCCGCAGTAAAAGGCGTTGTTACCGCCTTTCTGCATGAACATGATTGAACAGTCGCCCTCACCACAAGCCTGCCCCCAACTTCATGTGTCTTAAAACCCAGCTGCCAGGTGCCCCTGAGGTGTACGATTTTTTGGGCAGATAGGCGGTGCCGAGAAGAGTGCATCAGGAAACGCCTGAAACAACATTATCTGGAACTGTCGTTTTCCAGGCATAACGGATCACGCTCATATCCGTAAGCACGTCATCTTCAATTCTATAACGCTGGATGGCACCATGACTTTGTTATTCAGTACTTGACGAGTGTGCTGCCACCGACCCAATCATGCCGGTGTTCAAAGGACATGGCAGATTAATTGGGGATGCGGGATATGCACTATGTCAGCGCCTGAAAATGGGTTTTAAGTCAAATAAAAAAATCATATAAAGCATAAGGGAAAAATATAATAAACGTCTCAAACTGCATTGACAGCCTTGGCTAACTGGGTTAAAGTCTTCGTTAAATACGCAGTTTTACCGGGAGCAGGACCGGTCAGATCAAGTGAACTGCGTATCTGACCAAGGACCAGCCTGCGGTTAAATTACCATTTATAGATGGGGGAAAAAATGAAACTGAAACGAGTAAGCCGTATTTTACTGGCTACTGTTCTTTCGCTCGCATTAGCGGGCTGCGGCAGTCAGACTACCGGTACCACCACGGCCGGTGCAGCAGATAACAGCAGCCAGGCAAGCAGTCAAACTGTGACTGAAGCTAGCCTAGAGCAAGAAACAGCAGAGGGTGCTGCCACTACCAGCCTGACTGCGGATGAATTGGCTGATGAACAGGTCTTGAACCTGGCTTTTACCGACCTGAGTATCCTGGACGTCAATGATGCGCGTAATGCTAATGAATTCCAAGTATTGTCACAAGTTCAAGAAGGCTTGTTCAGAGTTTTTACCGATGCTGATGGGGTGGACCAGACCGCCTATGCCGGAGCGACAAGCTATGAGGTTAGTGATGATAATCTGACGTATACTTTCCATTTGCGTGAGGATGCCAAATGGAGCGATGGTCAACCGGTCACCGCCCAAAATTATGTGGATTCTTGGTTAAGATTGCTGGATCCGGATAAGGCGTTTTCCTATGGCTTCCTGGCTACCACCATTGCCGGGGGTGAAGCTTATTATAACGGTGAGGGATCAGTAGATGACGTGCAGGTTAAAGTAGTGGATGATTATACTTTTACTGCCACTTTGGCTGCGCCGGATCCGTCATTTATCAAAAAAGCAGGTATGTTGCCAATGTATCCAATCCGCAAGGATTTGATTGATGCGGCGGAGGCATCTGGCCAAAACTGGGGTAATGATTATACCCTGCATGTCTTTAACGGCCCCTTTGTCATATCTGACCGTGTACTGGAAAATTCCATGACTTTGACTAAAAATGATCAGTATTGGGATAAGGACAATGTTATTCTGACCCAGGTAAATCTTAGGGTCGTGGATGAAACCAGTACCCAAGCGCAGCTGATGGAATCACAGCAACTTGATATCCTTAAGCTAACGGATCTGGATTATGTAGACCAGTGGCAGTCGCTGGTGGATGATGGTACTTTTGATCACATTGTCAGCACGGCACCGTCTGTGACTTATCTGTCTTTTGATCAGCATGATGCTGCTAACGGCGGCCCTTCAGGCTTAATGCAGAATGCCAAAGTACGCAAGGCCATCTCATTAGCTTTTGACCGTGAAGAATATAATCTTATGTTTCAAAATGGCCTGGCTACGCCAGCTTATGGTTTAGTTCCCAATGGAATTACCGTGGGCAGCACAGAGTTCCGCAGTTATGCAGGAGATCCGCTGCTGAGTGAGGAAGACCAGCAATTAGCTGCCGATCCGGCTGCGCTCAAAGCGCTGTTTGAGGAAGGGATGCAGGAGGCAGGTGTATCTGGTACTGCTGCTGATGTAACCCTGACTACTATAGTCTATGACCAGACCACTTTGAGCACAAATATCAACGAATGGTATAAGCAGCAGCTGGCGGACAAATTGGGCGTGACCTTGGATATAGAAGTTTATCCGGATGTCAGTACCTGGAAGGAGGCCCGTGACAGCTATCAATATGATTTTTATACAATGGGCTGGTTTGGCGATTATGATGATCCCTCTAACTTTTTGGGCCTGTTTGTCACGGATAACGGCTATGCCAAATTTATGGGTGGTTATTCAAACAGCCAGTATGATGAATTGATTGCTCAGGCTAATGCCAGCCTGGATGATCAAGAGCGGCTTGATCTCTTTAAGCAAGCAGAAACCTTGTTGCTGGATGAAGCTGGTGTCAGTCCGCTGTATTTTGAAAATGCTCAGTTTTATACTCAGAGCTATGTCAAAAATGTCAGCTATCCGCTTTTTGGCGCGGATATTGAGTTCTCTAGAGCTTACATTGCCAAACACTGACGCAGGATGATAATCGTTCCGCAGCCGGTATGGGGGATTATTCCCCATACCGGTTTTGGTGTTTCGGGAGAGGTTTATGAAAGTCTTTAGATATCTGATCAAGCGCTTGCTGATCGCGCTTATCACTTTATATATCATCGCGACAGCGACTTTTTTTCTGCTGGCCCTGACGCCAGGGGATGCTCTGTCGGCACGGGTTGAAAAGCTGCCCGACCAGGTTACAGAACGGCTTTATGAAAAGTACGGGCTGGATAAGCCGGTCATGGAACGGTATCTCATTACCATGAAAGGCCTCCTGCACGGTGATTTTGGCGAATCAATCATTTATGAAGGCCAGACAGTACAGGACATTATTGCGGAAAAGGGCCCGGTCAGCGCCAGACTGGGTCT
This sequence comes from Oscillospiraceae bacterium, assembly GCA_028704415.1. GTDB lineage: Bacteria > Bacillota > Clostridia > Saccharofermentanales > Fastidiosipilaceae > JAAVLZ01. Next base: position 2,894 of record JAQWFM010000052.1, read on the forward strand.
CCAGCAGATGATCCTGGGGGTGGGGGTAGGCCTGCTATTGGGTATCCTGGCCGCGGTTAAAAAGGGAAAGTTCTGGGACTATTTTGTGGTGGTTTTGGCCATTCTTCTGATTTCCGTTCCCAACCTGATTTTTGCCTTGCTGCTGCAAATGGTCTTTGCCGCCAGACTAAAATGGTTCCCGGTCATAGGGTGGCCCTCTGCAGGACAATGGTTTAGCGGTTGGAAATATACCGTCCTGCCGACCCTGGCGGGTTGCTTTGGTTATATAGCAGCTTACTCTCGCCTGCTTAAAGCCTCCATGCTGGATGTGATGAATCAAGATTATGTGCTTACAGCGGAATCTAAAGGCCTGACTCATCGGGAAGTTATTTTACACCATGTGTTGAGAAACTCGATGATTCCAATTATTACCCGCCTGCCCATGACTGTGGCCATGTGTATTACCGGATCCTTTTTTATAGAAAGCGTCTTTTCTATTCCCGGCCTGGGCTTATATTATGTCAATGCCGTCGCGGCCCAGGATGTCCCGATTGTGATGGGGGAGACAGTTATCATTGCGGCCCTCTACATTTTTGTGGTCTTTATTACCGATATCCTATATACCATAGTGGATCCTAGGATTAGAATCAGCGGAGGTAAAAGATGAGCGATTATCAACCTGCCAGCACTTCCAGAATCCTGACCCCAGCCGAAAGCCGGAGAGTGGACTGGCAGCAGCTTAACGCCGAAAAGATCAACCGTCCTGTCATCACTTATTGGCAGGGAGCCAGGCGGTGGCTATTGAAAAATCCCATAGCTGTTTTTGCTATGATCCTCCTGCTGGTTCTGATTTTATTAATCCTGATTGGGCCGGGACTTAGTGGCGCGGAATATATAAAAATAAATGCCGCGGCTAAAAATACCGCGCCTAACGCCATTTACTGGTTTGGTACGGATACTCTGGGCCGGGATCTTTGGAGCCGGGTTTGGATTGGCGCCAGGCTTTCGTTATTGATTGCTTTAGCCTGCTCAGCCATCAAACTAGTGGTAGGCTGCGCGTATGGCGGCATTATGGCTTATTTTGGCGGCAAAGTGGATCTGATCATGATGCGGATCATTGAGATCCTTGACTCGTTTCCTTATCTGCTCATCACACTATTGATTATGATGGTTATTGGTAAAAATGTAGCCGGCCTCCTGACTGCTATGTGCCTGACCTCCTGGGTGTCCACCGCGCGGCAGGTGCGGGGTCAGCTGATGCAGTTGCGTGAGTCAGAGTATGTTCAAGCCAGCCAGATGCTGGGGGCAAATCCAGCTCATATTATCATTAAGCATCTACTACCCAATACGGTCAGTATTTTGATACTAGATCTGTGCTCCAGCATCCCGGATTATATCTTTACAGAAGCCAGCCTGTCCTTTTTGGGCATGGGGCTTTCAGGGGATGTCATCAGCCTGGGCGTACTAATTTCAGACGGTAAAGCTAAGATGCAATTTTATCCCTTTCAACTGTTGTTTCCGGCGGCTGTGCTATGTATTGCCGTGCTGGCCTTTAACATGCTGGGAGATGGACTGCGAGATGCGCTGGATCCCCGGACCATTGAGTGAGGATAGACTAGATGAGCGATAAACTGCTGAAAGTAGACAATTTACGGGTCTCTTATCATACTTACGCCGGAGAGGTGCAGGCAGTCCGCGGTGTCAGCTTTGAACTAGACGAAGGCGAAACCCTGGCTTTGGTGGGGGAGAGCGGCTGCGGTAAATCTGTCACAGCCCGATCCCTGATGCGGTTGAATAAAGTCCCGCCGGCCGAGATTAAAGCTGAGTCCAGGGTTTTGTTTCAAGGTGAAAATATATATGACTTTGATCAGAACCGGCTTAGGCGCTACCGTGGTCAGGATGCTGCCATGATTTTTCAAGATGCTATGGCGGCGCTCAATCCTACGATGACTATTGGTAAACAAGTGGCGGAAACCTTGCTCCATCATCAGGCTTTGTCTAAAAAAGCTGCCCGTGAACAGGTGCGCCAGCTATTACAACAGGTGGGAATATCAGAACCTGAACGGCGGCTCCGCCAATATCCACATGAACTATCTGGAGGGATGCGCCAGCGGGTAATGATTGCTATTGCCTTTGCCAACCAGCCGCGACTTTTAATTGCAGATGAACCCACTACCGCACTGGATGTGACCATACAGGCTCAGATTATTGATTTAATGAAGCAACTACAGCAAATTCATAAAACGGCTGTTATTATGATTACCCATGATTTAGGAGTCGTGGCTAATCTGGCACAGAGGATAGCGGTCATGTACGCTGGTACTATTGTGGAGCGCGGCAGCAGCCGGGAGATTTTTTATCATCCCCGGCACCCTTATACTAATATGCTTTTGGAAGCCGTTCCCAGATTAGACCAGCCCGAAGATAAAGAACTGGCCTCTATAGCTGGTACCCCGCCAGATCTGCTTAACCCCCCGCCCGGCTGCCCTTTTTGCAGTCGCTGCCGCTATTGTATGGACATCTGCCTGAAACAACGGCCGCCGGTCTATCAGTTTGAGCCGGACCACCAGGCTGATTGCTGGCTTTACGCGCTGGAAAAACCGGCCGAGGATGCCCCGTTTACCAGGAGAGATGATCATGAGTGAGAACCCCGTGCTACTGGAAGTCAGTCACATAAAGAAATATTTTGACAGCGGATCTGGCCATTGGCTTAAGGCTGTGGACGATGTCTCTTTTAGCATTCATCAGGGCGAAACCTTGGGCTTGGTGGGTGAAAGTGGTTGCGGTAAAACGACCTGTGGCCGTACGATCATGGGAATGTATCAAAAAACAGCCGGACTGGTGCGCTACCGCGGTCAGGATGTACATGCCTTGAAAGGTAAGGCACTTTTTGCCTTCCGTAAAGACGCGCAAATGATTTTTCAAGACCCCTACGCTTCTCTGGACCCGCGCATGACCGTTAGTGATATCATTGGCGAAGGTTTGGATGTGCATCATCTAGTTAGAAATCGTCAGGAACGGACTAAACGCATATATGAACTGTTGGATCTGGTGGAACTTAATCACGAACATGCCAACCGTTTTATTCATGAGTTTTCCGGTGGTCAGCGGCAGCGCATTGGTATTGCGCGCGCTTTAGCGGTAAATCCTTCATTCTTGGTTTTGGATGAGCCCATTTCTGCGTTGGATGTGTCAATTCAGGCTCAAGTGGTTAATTTGCTGAAAAAGCTACAGCAAGAACAAGGCCTGACCTACCTTTTTATTGCGCATGATTTAGCCATGGTTAAGCATATCTCTGACCGGGTGGCCGTGATGTATCTGGGAAAGATTGTGGAGATTACCCGCTCAGGAGAGCTTTATGCGCATCCCAGACATCCCTATACCGCAGCTTTATTGTCAGCCATCCCAATTCCCGATCCGGATGTGGAAGCAAAACGGGAGCGCGGACGGATAAAACTTGCCGGAGAGGTCTTAAGTCCGATTGATCCCCCGCCTGGCTGCCGCTTTGCCAGTCGCTGTCCCTATGCTACCGAGATTTGCCGTCAAGAGACTCCCGAGCTGACCGGTGAGGGTGATGGCCATTGGGTAGCCTGTTATCATCAATTGAATCGGTAGGAAAAGGTAAGCCGTTACTAAAAGGGCTGTATCAAGGCAAGAACTAACTTATATGTAGCAAACACTAATGGGAAAAAACTAATATGCACAAAACAATTAAGACATTAAAAGGACGTGGAGTCCGAATTTAATTTACCATTTTGAGTACCGGCCCGTCTGCACGGCCATGCTGTGTTTAGTCTTTCAGCGCGGTGCCAGGCACGACAAATACCCCGTCTTCCCGACGATTTGCCGCGTTGGAAAGTCCGCACAATATGCGGAGCACAGCAGGTGGATGGCCCCTCTCGCTGCTTGCTATCTTATCCCGGATATTTACCGGCTGCGTCGATTTGGCTCGCGCCGAGCTTTATCTCAAAGGCGCACCATTGTCCGTTAGGCAGCTTAATCACGGCATCGATTTCACACCCCGCATAATCCTGCTGCTTAACACGAATAGACGAACGTATTTTCTTCACAAACAGCGGCTGATTGTCCGTAATGAACAACCGCCTAAAGATGTTAAGGTAAGCGGCAACAGTGGTCAAATCAATGCCTTCATCGTTCATGGCCTTGATGTCAGTTCACAGCATTTTGACCCCTCAATGCACACCGCGCCCAATGCTGACAGATACGACTATGCCAATTAATGCTTTTGCTGGACTTCGAACTTCTGGCCTTACGCTTAGGCATTGCGAGTCGCAGGCTAGGATCAGCTGAAACGCCAGGAAAGCAACAATCTGCTGCAAATAGGACTCCACCAGGGCAAAAATTAGCACCAATCAGGCAAGATTCGTGCATTCAAACGTGCTTGTTTCTTCCATAATAATGGCGACAGGTTCTGACGGGGCTGTTTGGGGAACCAAGGCTCCGGGGACGGAAAACCGCGATGGTCCGTTTTTAAACCGCGGTCAGCCGCACTTTAACCACCGACTGTCCGCGGCCGGGCAAAACTGCCGACTGACCTGCCAGATTAAGTCATATGATGAGGAGGATCAAGCGTATGGATGGCTATGCAGCTTGGTTGAACTATACCGAACAACCCCGGCAGTCCTGGACCATCAGCCAATCATTGGTGCCAGAGGATGACTGCCTGAAAAACATCTTAGCCGAACTGCGGCAGGCCTGGGGCGCAGAAAGTCCGCAGACTGAAACCGGTTGGCAGCTGATCCTGCGGCTGAATCCGCTTTGGGGAGCTGAGGCATATCAGATCCGGCGCAGCGGCCTTCAGCTGGAGCTGACTGGCGGTTCAACAGTGGGGCTGCTGTACGCCTGCTTTGATTTACTCACGCGCGTCCGCCTGAACCGGTTAGCCGATGGACAAACCATCCGGGAAGCGCCGGCCACACCTTTAAGGATGCTTAATCACTGGGACAATATGGACGGCAGTATTGAGCGGGGCTATGCCGGCCGGTCTTTCTTTTTTAACGACAACCGGCTGCTGCTTAATGAGCGGACCCGGGACTACTGCCGTCTGGCGGCTTCTGTGGGCATTAATGCGGTGGTTATTAATAACGTAAATGTAAGCGGTGAGGCCAGCTGGCTGATCAGTCCCCGCCACTACGCAGCCCTGGCTGAACTCAGCCAATTAATGCGCGGTTATGGTATTCGCCTGTTGCTTAGCCTGGATTTTGCGGCTCCCATGATCCTGGGCGGCCTGGACTCTGCGGATCCGCTGAACCCGGCAGTCATAAGCTGGTGGGAGCATAAAGTCGATGAAGTTTATGCGGCCCTGCCATATTTGGGCGGATTTTTGGTGAAAGCTGATTCAGAAGGCCGGCCGGGACCCTTTACATATGGCCGGGATCAGAGTCAGGGTGCCAATCTGCTGGGCCGCGCGCTGGCGCCGCACCACGGGCTGCTGATCTGGCGCGCCTTTGTTTATAACGCGCAGCAGGATTGGCGGGATCATAAGACCGACCGCGCCCGGGCGGCTTATGATTATTTTGCGCCGCTGGACGGCCATTTTGCGGACAATGTTTATTTGCAGATTAAAAACGGCCCCATGGACTTTCAGGTCAGAGAACCGGTTTCTCCTTTGTTCAGCCGGCTGCGGCAGACTAATCTGATTCTGGAGCTGCAGCTTACTCAGGAATATACCGGGCAGCAGGTGGATATCTGCTATCTGGGCAGCCAATGGCGGGAAATTCTGGATTTTCACACGTTCAATCCCGCGGCTCGGTCAGGCCGTGACCGGATCAGCGACCTGCTAACGCAAACAGCCTGGCCCGGCCTAAAAGCTGGTATAGCTGCCGTCGCCAATACCGGGAATGACCGCAACTGGTTTGGCCATGATCTGGCCGGCCTGAATTATTTCGCCTATGGAAAGCTGGCCTGGGCACCTGACGCTGACATAATGGCGGTCGCGGCGGACTGGATCAGACTGACGCTGCCTGCAATAAGCGAAGCTACAGGCCAGGCCTTACTGCAGATCTTGCTAACTTCCTGGCAAACCTATGAGGCTTATACCGCTCCGCTGGGTATTGGCTGGATGGTCAGGCCCGGGACGCATTACGGCCCCGCAGTTGACGGCTATGAATACGACCGCTGGGGCACTTATCACCGGGCAGATCACTGGGGCCTGGGCGTCGAACGCGGCCCCCAGGGAACAGGTTTTTCAGAGCTGTATCCCGAGCCGCTGGCTGCGCTTTACCGCAGCGCTGAGACCTGCCCGGATGAGCTGACCTTGTTTTTTCATTATCGCCGCTATACGGATCAGTTACACAGTGGTAAAACCATCATTCAACATATCTATGACAGTCACTTTGAAGGAGCAGCTGCGGCTGAAGCTTATTGGCAGACCTGGCGGTCCCTGCGGTCAGAGCTGGATCCGGCGCTCTATGCCAGGGTAGAGCGTCGGCTGGAACGCCAGACGGCTAATGCCCGGGAATGGCGCGATCAGATTAACAGCTATTTTTGGCGTAAATCTGCCATCGCTGACCCAAAGGGCCGGGTTATCTATTGAGCCAGATCCTGGCGCTCAGGTTACCCTTAATCCCTAGGCAGGAGGACCGTTTATCGCTGCCGACCGATTAGCCGGGACAAGGTTTAAGCCTTGTCCCGGCGGATTTCTGACCGGCCCTGGACTTTACTGGCTCAGACTGCTGTAGATTTTACTCAGATTGCTTTCCATCCGCTCCAGGTAGGTCAGTTCGTCCTCAGCGCTTTCTATGGTATAAATCGTCTCCACCGTGGCGCCCACCTCATCGGCCAGCGTCTGAGAGACGGCCGGACTGGCCATTTCTTCCGCAAATATGGTCGTCACCTGATTGGCCTTGCAATACTCGACCAGTTCGCCCAGCTGGGCTGCGGTCGGTTCTCCCTCCGCAAAGGTGTCCTCCACGCTGTTTTGTTCCAGGTCAAAATCCCGGCAGAGATAAGCGAAGGCCGCGTGGCCGGTCACAAAAGTTTTATGGCTGACCTGGCTGAATTTATCCTGATAAGTTGTCAGCAATTGATTGAGCTGTGTCAGATAGGCCTCACAGTTGGCCTCGTAGGCGGTCTGATGGGCCGGATCTGCCTTAATCAGGCCGTCGCGGATATTTTTAATTTCCTGCTCGGCGCTGCTTAGTCCCAGCCAGACGTGAGGATCATACTGACCGTGTTCCTGGATTTCTTCCTGGTCGGTATTGGTGATCGTTTCTACGCCGTCAGAAGCGATCACCGTCACTAGCTGATCGTTTTGCGCGGCCTCAGCGGATTCTTCAGCCCAGGCCTCCATACCCAGACCGTTGTAAACAAATACATCTGCCTGACTGAGTTTAACCAGGTCCTGGGCTTTAGGTTCAAAATCATGCGGCTCGGTTCCGCTGGGGATGATGGTAGAAACCTCAACATAATCCTGTCCGACTGCTTTGACAAATTCAGCCATTGCGTCAAAAGAGACGGAGACAGCAAGTCTGGTGGTGGTACCAGCGTCGGTTGCGGCGACTTCAGTGCCGGCGGCGGTGGTCCCGGCGGCACTGCTGACGGTCGGGGCAGAGCCACTGTTATTTGACTCAGTTGATCCACAGGCACTCAAAATAAGGGTGGCGGTCAGGCCAAGGGCCAGAGCGCAGGTTTTAAGCTTCATATTCTTCCTCCAAAAATCTGCTATACTTGCGAATGATTTGCAGGTACATTGCGAAGAATAAGCTGTCCGGCAGCATTTGTCAAGTGCGAATGAGTTGCAAGTAAGCCTGGCTTAAGGTATATTTAGCAGATGAAAATATGGAAAAGAGGCGCCTCTATGTCTGATGCAGTCAAGCTGCCCAAAGTAGAAATCAGCCAGTTATATTTCTCCTATACCGGGACCGGCCCCTATGTATTGCGGGACATTAACCTCTGCATTGAATCTGGCGAATATATTTCCGTCGTGGGGGATAACGGCAGCGGTAAAAGCACCCTGATGCGGCTCCTGCTGGGTTTCTTAAAGCCACAAAAGGGCAGTCTGGCTGTGCGGGCATCAAGACTGGCTTATGTCCCGCAAAAAAACGACTTCAGCAATGCCTCTTTTCCCATTACGGTCTTTGAAATGATGAATGCCTACCGGCGGTTGTTAAAGCTAAAGTCCAGGGACTGCATTCAGTCTGCCCTGGCTCAGGTGGGCATGCAGGATCATACCCGGGCGCTTATGGGGACCTTGTCCGGCGGTCAGCATCAAAAAATTCTGATTGCCCGTGCGTTAATGGGACAGCCGGACCTGTTGATCCTGGACGAACCATCTACCGGTGTTGATATTGACAGCCAGAATGAGATTTACCGTTTTTTGAAAAAACTCAACCGGGAACAGGGACTGACCTTGATTTCCGTGGAACATAATCTGGATGCGGCGCTGGCTAACTCCACCCAGATTTACCATATTTCAGCCGGACAAGGCCATTTATGTTCGCCGGAGCAATACGCGGCGGAATTGCTGCACCGCCAAAGGAGTCTTTCATGAATATGTTTCAATTTGCTTTTATGCAAAATGCGCTGTTTGTCTCAATCTGTATCTCCATCTTATGCCCGTGTATCGGCATCTTTCTGGTGCTTCGCCGCTACTCCATGATTGGCGACACTTTGTCCCACGCTTCGCTGGCCGGGGTTACCCTGGGCCTGCTCAGCGGTCACAATCCGCTGCTGGGCGCGTTTTTATTCACGGCAGTCAGCGGCGCTCTGATTGAGTGGCTGCGCTCTTATTTCAAAAAGTTCACGGATCTGATCCTGAGTATTGTCCTGGCATTTAGTGTGGGCACGGCCATAACCATTATCAGCTCAGGCAAACTCAGTGCTAATGCAGATTCATTTATGTTCGGCAGCATTCTTACCGTCAGCCGGGAGGATATGGTTTTAATCCTCATCCTGAGTCTGCTGTCAGTTCTGACCTTGATTTTGCTTTATAATCAGCTGCTCTACATTGCGTATGATGAAGAGGCCGCCCGGGTGGCCGGGGTCCGGGTTCGCCTGATTAATTACGTCTTTTCTATACTGGTCGCTGCGGCCATCTCTGTGTCTATCCGTATTGTGGGGGTACTGGTGTTAAGCTCCATGATCGCGTTGCCGGTGGCCACTGCCTTGCAGTTAGGTAAAGGCTTCCGGCCGACCCTGCTGTTTTCGATAGCCTTCAGTTTCATTGATATCATGCTGGGTCTGGTGGTTTCCTACTACCTTAATGTTGCCCCGGGCGGGTTTAGTGCTTTGGTCTCAGTGGCAGTCTTGCTGCTGGTTATTGCAGGTAAACAGCTGCTGGGGGCGATCAGGACCCGGCAGGCCGCTGCAGTCTGACCTCAAATTGCAGGCGGACCATCGGGCGGATTGCCGGCGCACAGGCGCAACCCTGGCTGTGGATCCGTAAATCCGGCGGAGTCTGGGCCATTTATTTTGAGCCGGCCAGAAAATAAGCTTGTGCTTCTAATGTTAATTTCAGGTTAAGCCGTTATGCTATTGTAAAATACAACATAAGGGAGACCTGATCTTATGGCAAAAAGCCCGGATATATTTGAACGACATGAACTAAAGTATCTGCTTAGCCGGGAACAAAGTGATTGTCTGCGGCAGCGGCTGCAGCCCTGGCTGCTGGCCGATGAATTTGGCCGGAGTACGATTTGTAACGTCTATTATGACACCCCGGATTTCAGACTGGCCCGCCGGTCTCAGGAAAAACCGGTTTATAAAGAGAAACTTCGCTTAAGAAGCTACGGCCCGGCCCAGGCTGATAGCCTGGTTTATCTGGAACTGAAAAAAAAGTACCGGGACGTCGTCTATAAACGGCGGATTCAAATGCCGCTGACAACTGCCGAGCAAGGCATGCGGGGAGCGGGTGCTTTGCCTGACAGCCAGATTGGCCGGGAAATCAGTTATTTTAAAGCCTTTTACGCGAGTCTGCGGCCTGCGGTATACTTAAGCTATGAACGGGAAGCCTTTTTTGCCCGGACTGATCCAGGCCTGAGACTGACCTTTGACCAAAACATTTTGTGGCGGACCCAGAGGGTTCAGCTGAGCTTACCGCCGGCCGGTCAACCTTTATTAGAGCCAGGCCAGGCTTTGCTGGAGGTCAAAACCGCCGCCGCGCTGCCCCTGTGGCTGGTGCGCCTGTTGACGGAACTGGAGATTAATAAAACCTCGTTTTCTAAATACGGCCGGGCCTATGATATTTTGCGGGCAGCGCAGCTGGCCACAGACAGGAGGGTTAACTGTGCTTGATCAATTACTAACTAGTTTATACAGCAGCAGCAGTGATCTGACCGTAAGCGGCTTCTTAATCAGTCTGCTGACCGGCCTGGTTTTAGGTGGAGTCTTGGCTGCGGTTTACACATATAAGACCAACTACACCAAAAGCTTCGTTGTGACCTTGGCCTTGTTGCCTGCCATTGTCAGCATCATCATCATGATGGTCAGCGGCAGTTTGGGGGCCGGCGTGGCCGTAGCCGGTACGTTTTCTCTGGTACGTTTCAGATCAGTTCCGGGAACTGCCCGTGAAATTAGCGCGATCTTTTTAGCCATGGCGGTGGGCCTGGCCTGCGGTATGGGCTATCCTGGTTTCGCCTTGCTTTTTACGGTTATCATGGCGACGGTAAGCTTGGTTTATGCCCGCATCTCTTTATGGGATCACAGTCCGTCCGCTCTGCAGCGACAACTGCAGATAACGGTTCCGGAAGATTTGAACTATCATGGTGTGTTTGATGATTTATTTGCACAATATACCAAAACCGCTAGACTGGTAGCGGTAAAAACCACTAGCCTGGGCAGCCTGAACAAACTGACCTATGACGTGACTTTGTTGACGCCACAGACGGAAAAAGCTTTTATTGATGATCTGAGGTGCCGTAACGGCAACCTTGAGATCAGTTTAGCTTTGCCGCCAACTGACAGCGGCGTCCTTTAACCAAAGCAGGAGATTTTTATGAATAAACGAATAAAAAATATAGCTGTGGCTCTCAGCCTGACAGCCTGCCTGATCTTATCGGCTTGTGCTCAGAGCACGGGCGAGACCAGCAGCGGACAGACGCTGGACAGCACCGCGGCGTCTTCAGACCAGAGCCAGACAACGGCCTCCGGCACGGAGACGACGCTGGACAGTCAGATTGATTCGACAGATCAGTTTACTGACCGGGATTATGAAACTGAAGCCGATTCGGCCGTAAATATTAAGCTTGCTGATCAGGCTTCAACCGCAGACGGCAGCGGGGTTACCATAGATAATAATACCGTGACGATCACGGCAGAAGGCAGTTACCATTTGTCCGGCACCCTGACCAATGGCCAGATTGTGGTGGAGACGGCGGATACGGCTAAAGTCCAGCTGATTCTGGACGGCGTGACCGTCAGTCAAACCGGCAGCGCGGCTATATATATTAAGAGTGCGGATAAAGTCTTTATTACCCTGGCTGCCCAATCTGAAAATCAGCTCAGCAGCAGCGGCGAATTTGTGCAGACAGATGACAACACGGTAGACGCGGCCATCTTTGCCAAATCGGATCTGACCTTAAACGGCAGCGGCAGTTTGACGGTTACGTCTGAGACCGGCCATGGTATTGTCTCCAAGGATGATCTTAAGGTAACCGGAGGCAGTTACAGCGTGACCGCGGCCGGCCAGGGTCTATCCGGTAAAGACAGTGTGCGGATTGCTGACGGCACCTTTAAGCTGAACACACAAAAGGATGGGATCCACGCGGAAAACAGCGATGACAGCAGCCTGGGCTATGTCTATATAAAAGCAGGCGAGTTCACCATTGCAGCTGAAGGCGATGGCATATCAGCCTCCTCTGAACTCATGATTGAAAACGGAGACTTTGACATCAGCGCAGGCACCACTGGCACGACTGCGCAGACGTCGGACAGTTCTGACAGCTCCCAAAAAGGCCTCAAGGCAACCACGGACCTGCTGATCAGCGGCGGTAAGCTCCAGGTTCAGGCCACTGATGACAGCTTGCACAGCAATGCTGATATGCTGATTTCCGGCGGTGAGCTGCAGCTGCAAAGCGGGGATGACGGTTTACACGCGGATAACGATCTGCAAATCAGTGGTGGTACCCTCAGCATCCCGGAAAGTTATGAAGGCCTGGAAGGCGCCAGTATCACTATCAGCGGGGGTGAGATTACGGTTACGGCTTCAGATGATGGTTTGAACGCGGCGGGGGACAATGATGGCTCCGGCAGCCTGTTTGGGGGAGATATGTTTTCTGCCAGCGGGGATTACAGTATTACCATTTCCGGTGGCTCCCTGACTGCGGATGCCGGGGGCGACGGGATTGATTCCAATGGTGCGCTGACGGTATCAGGCGGAGAGATCTATGTTTCCGGGCCGACTGACTCCGGCAACGGTGCTCTGGATTATAATGGCGAAGCGGTTATCAGCGGCGGTGTTTTAGTTGCGACCGGTGCGGTGGGCATGGATCAAAACTTTGGTGATTCCTCCTCTCAGGGATCTATCCTGATCCAGCTGAGCGCCACGCAGGAAGCCGGCAGCAGTGTAACCCTGACCAATGACCAGGGTGATATCCTGGCTGAATTTACGCCGGCCAAAGCCTATCAGTCTGTCGTGGTCAGCGCGCCTGACGTGGCTCAGGGCGGCACCTACACCCTGACGGCCGGAGAAGAAAGCCAGACGGTAACCTTAACGGAAACGATTTATGGCAGCGGCTCAGAAAGCGGCGGCATGGGCAACGGCGGCGGTATGGGCGGCGGCCGCCGCTAGGCCCTGCGGCGACAGGCGGAGCGTCCTGAACTTTCAAACCGGGTGGGAGCTTAAACCTCCCACCCGGTTTTATTTGCGGATAAGGTTCAGGTGGCGCCTCTCGGGCAACACAAACACAGGCCCGGAGGGTTATATAACTTGCTTACTCACTGCGCAGGGCAATGACCGGATCCTTTTTGGCCGCGGTACGGGAAGGGAAGATACCGGCAATCAAGGTCAGCAGCATACTTAGCAAAACCAGAATACCGGCTGCTCCGAGCGGTAGCAGGGCATTGACCGTCGTTATGCCTGTCAGATGGTGGACAAGCGCGTTAATGGGCAACAGCGCCAGCAAACTTAAGCCTACGCCCATCAAGCCGGCCGTCAGGCCAATGATCAGGGTTTCGGCACTAAATACCTGGGAGATGTTGCGGCGACTGGCCCCAATGGCGCGCAGAATGCCAATTTCTTTAGTGCGCTCCAGCACTGAGATGTAGGTGATGATGCCGATCATGATCGAGGACACAATCAGGGAAACGGCTACAAAGGCGATCAACACGTAGGAGATGACATTGATGATGGTGGTGACAGAACTCATCAGCAGGCCCACATAATCGGTGTAAGTGATTTGGTCAGCTTGAGCAGCGCTTTGATTGTATTGATCAATGGTAGCCGTAATCCCATCCTTATCTTCAAATTTATCCGCGTACAAGCTGATACTGGAGGGGGCGTTCCGGCTGACAACGCCAAACGCGCTCATATTGTCGTCATAAGTTCCGGCAGAAATATACTGCTCATAGATATTAACCAATACCGTTTGATCCATGCCGGCTTCAAGCTGCTGATCAAGCCAGGCGGCCAGATCGGCTTCGCTTTGGGCCAAAAGGCTGTTCAGCGTATCTTGATCATTAGCATACGCGGCTTTTAATAACTGGGTTGCAACCGCCGCCTTTTCAGATACATTCAGATTTTGTAGATAAACCTCAGCGTCACTGGCCTTTTGGCTGTCATCCTGAGGCGCAAATTGCAGGCCGTTAAGGACATTAATATCCGGCGAGGCTTGCTGGGCTTGTACAATATCACTTTGATTGGCGTAATCAATCAGATAATCAGTTAAAGCAGATGTATAGCCAATTGGCGTGGTAATCAGGGTGCTGCTGTCTGACACCGGACGGATGATGCCGCTGATTTTAAGCTGCAGGGCATCTGAGGTCAGCGCAGCCAATGAGGCTGAGTCTGTGCCAATGTAACGATACGTCCCATCCGCGTTTTTTTCATATTGATCACTGGCCGGAATCAGGTACAGGGTCTGAGCGGCGGCATCAGCATAACTAAGCTTGCCTACCGCACTGGTATTGACCGCTTCACCTTGATTGAGGCGCTGAAGCATGTCCTGGTAATCGGAAGCAGGCAGGAGACCCAGCTCATACATGGCGGTCAGCTGAATTTCATTATTATTATTCAATACCAACACGACTTCATTGTAGCTTTGAGGCCAGCTGCCATAGAGTAAGTCGTATTTTTCTTCCAGCACGGGACTGATCAAAGCACCGTCTTGACCGGGCAGGAGCTCGCTGTAAGGGCTGTCTGTCATCCCCATGGCGCTGCGCATCTCCGCCATACTTGACGCCATAGCAGAACTGCCGGCCTGGCTGGATCCGGAATCGCTGGAACTGCTGATGGCAGAGGTGGACTGACTGCTGCCAATGGTTACCCCATTGACATCTACCAGGGTGTCTTCAGGATCATAGGTATAAAGCCCAAAATCAGTTTCATAGCCGTAGACGACACCATTTTGCCCCAGATATTGCGTCATGGGGCTGTCTGGTTCATCCAGAAAAGCCTTAAAGGCGGTCAGGTTATTCTGCGTCAGGCTGGAGGAAGCTTCCGATGCCATATCGATCCGGGTCGTATCTGGATAAACGGCGTCCAGTGCATGACTGGCCTCACCGTTAGCCTCTTGTTGGCTGGTTTCAATCAGACTGCTGAGGTCTAGCGTTTGCGCGGAGATGGTAATGGGGTAAGATACCATCGTATCCTTTTGGATATCACTGATGTATGTGCTGGCACCATTGCTCAGCGAAAGTATCAGCGAAATACCAATGATGCCGATGGAGCCGGCAAAGGCAGTCAACAAGGTCCGGCCTTTTTTAGTTTTCAGATTATTGAAGCTAAGTGATAAAGCGGTCAGGAAAGACATAGAAGCATGCCCCAGGTTTTTATGCTGAGGGGGGGGGCTGGTATCAGGGTTATAAGGGTGGCTGTCACCTTCGATCTGACCATCTTTGATGTGAATGATGCGGTTAGCATAGGCTTGAGCCAGCTCATTATTGTGAGTGACCAGCACAACTAAACGGTCGCGGGCTACCGCCTTAAGCAAATCCATAACTTGTACGCTGGTTTCACTGTCCAAGGCGCCGGTTGGTTCATCGGCCAGCAAAATGTCCGGGTCATTGACCAGGGCACGGGCGATGGCTACCCGCTGCATCTGCCCGCCTGACAGCTGGTTAGGACGCTTGTGCAGCTGACTGCCAAGCCCTACCTGCTCCAGCGCCTGTCTGGCTTTTTGCCGGCGCTGGGAGCGGGATTGCCCGGATATCGTCAGGGCCAGTTCCACATTAGCCAGGATACTTTGATGCGGGATCAGGTTGTAGCTTTGGAAAACAAAGCCAATGGTATGATTGCGATAACTGTCCCAGTCACGGTCACTGTATTTTTGGGTTGAAATGCCATTGATGATCAGGTCACCGCTATCGTAGCGATCCAGTCCGCCGATAACGTTCAGCAAGGTGGTCTTGCCAGAGCCGCTGGGCCCAAGAATAGCGACAAACTCATTGTCTCTCAAGTTAAAACTGACCTGATCCAAGGCCGTTTGGGTCAGATCACCAGTTACGTATTTTTTACTAATGTTTTTGATTTGCAACATGGGCAGGATTCCTTTCAAGGTCCGGTATAGCCCGGAAATACCGGTATGAAACCGGTAATGCGCAGACTTAAGCAGATATAGTATCTACGCTAACATAAATTCATGACCGGCTGGTAAACACTGGTATCATAAATCGAATTGAACAGCCCATAATGTATAATCTGTGTGAGTTCAGGCAACCCGGACCTAAATCAAATATGAGCCCCGGCCCGGAGCTCAGGCCGCTTATGTTTCATTACTACTTGCAGGGGCAGCAGTTGGGGCAGATGTTGAGTCTGCTGCTGTCTCAGACGGATCAGGCTGGTTTTGCCCCGGTACCTTGGCGCTGACCGATGCTTTGGTTTTGCCGCCAGGTCCCTTAAACAAAAGCTTGTCCTTGGCATAAAGAATCTGCTGCATTTTATAAATGCCGCCGTAACCAGACAATGCGTAGCTGAGACCTGCGGTGATGAAGTAATAAATGATTCCCTGACCGCCAAATACTTCAATACTGAGCAAAATGGTGGTGATAGGGCAATTAGTGACCCCGCAAAAACAGCCCAAAAAGCCAATAGCCGCGCCAAAGGATGGATCCAGACCCAGCAAGCCTCCCATCCAGCATCCAAACGTAGAACCAACAAAAAAGGTGGGTACGATTTCCCCGCCTCTAAACCCGCTGCCCAGCGTGATTGCGGTAAAAAGCAGCTTCAAAATAAAGGCTGCCGGTTTAGCTTGTCCGGCAAAAGCTGCTTCTATCCCAGCTTCGCCCACGCCCAAATAATCCCGGCCAAATGGCCAGACTAATAACAGGACGGCTACTCCGCCTATGACCACTCTTAGATAGGGATTAGGAAACCATTTTTGCAAATAATGCTCCGCATGGTGCATGACATAAACAAAAAGAATGCTAACGGCGGCGCAGAGCGCGGCCAACAGCATAACTTTCAGCAGCGGCAGCAGACTTAATGAAGGCACACTTAAAACCGTATAGGCTGTGGGCTTGAGCCCCAGCCAGCTGGCCAGCGCCGCTCCGGTCAGTGCGGCGATGGTGCAGGGGACCAGGGCAGAGTAATACATGATGCCGACCGTGATGATCTCCATAACGAATATCACCGAGGTCAGGGGGGTGCCAAAAAGGGCGGCAAAGCAGGCGGCCATCCCGCACATTGTGGCCAGGTGCAAATCCCGCTCATCCATGTGAAAGCGCTGGCCGACCTGATAGCCTAATGACCCGCCCAGCTGCAGCGCCGCGCCTTCACGGCCGGCCGATCCGCCGCCTAAATGCGTCAGACAGGTAGAGATGAAAATCAGCGGCGCCATGGCCAGGGGGATGGGCTGGGGCGAACGAATGGCATCAATGACCAGGTTTGTTCCCCTGGGATTGGTAAAACCGCTTTTTCGATATGAAAAAACAATCAACAGCCCCAGGAGCGGCAGCAGGGCAATCAGCCAGCCGTGGGTCAGGCGCAGTTGGGTTAGCTGCCGCACCGCTATGGCAAAGACGGCGCCGGCTGACCCTGCGGCCAGGCCAATTAACAGAGACACTGGCACCCAGGTGGCAAAGCGGCGGGCAGAGTGCCTAAACCGCTGGCTGTATTGGCGGAGACTGGTGATTTGATTGACGACAACCTGACGCGGGTCAGGCTGCGGCTTATGAGCAGGTGGCATCTATTAGCTCCTTCCGTGGCTGGTAAAGCGGCAGGCAGGCAGATTACTGAATAAGTATAGGATTTTACCGAAACATCTGCCAGCCCTTTGACGGACCGGATTGTGATAGGATGAAGCCAGAGCAAGGATAGAAAGGGTGATGGGCTATGACACTGACCCTTGGGGACATGGTGCTGCGCCTGACGCTGGCGGTCGTGCTGGGCGGGGTGATCGGCTTTGACCGGGAGTATAAAAACCGGCCGGCGGGTTTCAGAACCCATATGCTGGTGTGCGTGGGCGCGGCTTTGATCGCTTTGATTCAACGTCAGATAGAACTGGATGTGATCAATTTTGTGCGGGCAAATCCGGACCTGTCTGACGCTTTGCATTCTGACCCGGCCCGCCTGATTGCCCAGGTAGTCAGCGGCATCGGTCTTTTGGGCGCAGGGACTATTATCATGACCAAACGGGCGGTGCACGGCCTGACCACGGCGGCGTCGCTCTGGTCGGTGGCCGCGCTGGGACTGGCCCTGGGGATGGGGTATTACAGCATGGCGGTCCTGGCTTTTGTGCTGATTTTGCTGGTTCTGGCTGTCCTGCAACGGGTTATTCGCGTCCCGGAGCTAATCCGGATTGAGATTGTCTGCCTCAATCCCCGCACCACTCAGGTCTATATTCAGGAAACCCTGCGTCGCCATCAGGTGCGGTTGCGGGCTGAAGAGGATGATTTTTCTTACGATGGTCGGAGAGAAAAACCCGCACGCGGGTTTTTCCAACAGCATTTTTCCAGACGGCGTGCGATTCCTTCGT
>JAQWFM010000053.1 GCA_028704415.1 Oscillospiraceae bacterium
CTGATAGGCGGGTTTTTGGCCGCGGGCTTCCTCAAAAGCAAGGTTGACGGCGGCGCTTAGCCGGGCGCTGCCGGAGTCAGGGTCGGTCTGAGCCGGCCAATAGGGCTTAACCTGTAACCGCTGCTGCTCCATCGGGATGAGGAGTTGCTGCAGCACCCCGGCTTCCGGCGCCAACCAGTTCAGGTCAAAGACCAGACAGTCGTAAATCGCCCGGGTGGGCTGGCCGGTATGCAGCAAGCCGCTGTTGATGAACAGGATATCCCCCGGCTGCAGCTGAAACCTTTCTCCCCCTGCCGTACAGTCAAAACGGCCGGCCAGCAGGCGCAGGATTTCAAATTCGCCATGCCAGTGCAGCGGCATATGGTACTGCGGATGCGCCGGGGTTAACTGATAAAGCTCCACCGGGTAGCCCAGGCTGCCGCGGGGCCGGGATTCTTTATAAGCTAAATACTGCATCTTATTTCGACCTGCCTTCCTGAGTTGAAAAAGTGACTATTGTGTTATTCATGCTCATTATAATGCAATAATAGCGCCAATTTGCTTGCTATAATGAAATTATCAGCAGGCTGCAAAGGCAGCCTTTTTGTGCAGTCCGAATGGGACTGCCGCAGGATAACGGAGGTATAAATAATGGCAGACAGCAGATTAATCGGTGCGTATCCCGTCATTGGTATTCGCCCCACGATTGATGGCCGGCGCGGCAAAGCGCAGGTGCGGGAGTCGCTGGAGGAGCAGACCATGAACATGGCCCGCCAGGCCAAGCAACTTTTTGAAACGCAGCTTTGCTATACCAACGGCCAGCCGGTGCGGGTGGTTATTGCGGACCAGACGATTGGCCGGGTAGCAGAGGCGGCGGCCTGCGCGGCCCAGTTTAAGCGTGAAGGCGTGGACATCACGCTGACTGTCACCCCTTGCTGGTGCTACGGCTCTGAAACCATGGACATGGACCCGATGACCATTAAGGCGGTCTGGGGCTTTAATGGCACGGAGCGTCCCGGCGCAGTCTATCTGGCGGCCGTCCTGGCCGCTCACGCCCAGAAGGGGCTGCCGGCCTTTGGCATCTACGGCCATGATGTTCAGCCGGCCGACGCCAGCGATATTCCGGCGGACGTCGCGGCCAAACTGCTGCGCTTTGGCCGGGCTGCGGTTGCCGCCGCTACCATGCGCGGCAAGTCCTATCTGCAGATCGGCTCGATTTGCATGGGCATAGCCGGTTCCATCATTAATCCGGATTTCTTTGAGGAATATTTGGGCATGCGGGTGGAGTCTGTGGATGAGGTGGAACTGATCAGACGGATGACGGAGGGCATCTACGACCAGGCAGAATACCAGAAGGCCCTGGCCTGGACTAAAGCCCACTGCCCGGAAGGCTTTGACAAAAATCCGCCGGAGCTGCAGGTATCGGCAGCTAAAAAAGCTGAGGAATGGGACTTTGTGGTCAAAATGATGGTGATCATGAAAGACCTTATCAGCGGCAACCCCAATCTGCCGGCTGAGTTTGGCGAAGAAAAAGTCGGCCATAACGCGATAGCGGCTGGCTTTCAGGGGCAGCGCCAGTGGACGGATTTTTATCCCAACGGCGACTTTGCGGAAGCGCTGCTCAATTCCAATTTTGACTGGAATGGCGCCCGGGAGCCCTATGTGCTGGCGACGGAAAATGACACGCTGAACGGCGTGAGCATGCTGCTGGCCAAACTGCTCACCAACCGGCCCCAGATTTTTGCCGATGTCAGGACCTACTGGAGCACTGAGGCGGTGCGGGAGGCCAGCGGTTATGAACTGGAAGGCGTGGCGGCAAAGGCCGGCGGTTTCATTCACCTGATCAATTCAGGCGCGGCGTGTCTGGATGCCTGTGGCGAAGAGCGGGATGAACAAGGGCAGCCAGTCATGAAACGCTTCTGGGAGATGAGCCAGGACGATATCACGGCCTGTCTGAAAGCCACCACCTGGAACCCGGCTGATAAAGGCTATTTCCGGGGTGGCGGTTACTCCAGCCGTTTCCTGACCAGAGCGGAGATGCCGGTCACCATGCTGCGGCTTAATCTGGTTAAGGGCCTGGGCCCCATGCTCCAGATTGTAGAAGGCTGGACGGTTAATTTGCCGGACGCCGTCAGCGACCTGCTATGGAAACGGACTGATTACACCTGGCCCTGCACCTGGTTTGCGCCAAGGGTCACCGGCCAGGGGGCGTTTGCTTCCGCTTATGATGTGATGAATAATTGGGGCGCTAACCACGGCGCCATCAGCTATGGCCATATTGGCGCGGATCTGATCACCCTCTGCTCCATTTTGCGCATCCCGGTGGCCATGCATAATGTGCCGGAGGCGGATATCTTCCGGCCGGCGGTGTGGAACGCTTTCGGCATGGACAAGGAAGGCCAGGATTACCGGGCCTGTCAGGCCTTTGGCCCCCTGTATAAGTAAGCTCACTTTTCAGCCCGGCGCCTGAAAGCGCCTGGATCTGTCTGTCAGAGCCAGAGCCCGGCCGGCACCGGCGGCTGCGTGTAAGCAGCTGGCCGTCCGGACGGTTCTGGCTCTTATTGCGTTGTCCCCGGGCGCCGCGCTTAAAGCTTGAATCCCGCCGTTATAAGCCTCAAAATTACAGCGACAGGCTACAATAGAGCCGGCCCGTTAACCTGAAAAGATTTGACGTTTGGAAAGGAAAAGCATATGACGGATAACCTTAGTTCCAAAAGTGACGAAGCTTTCACAATTAAACCGGCAGCAGAAACAGTCGGGCCTTCAGCCGGAGCAGACCCGGTTGAGTTAAGACGGCAATTCTGGTACGCCAAACTGCAGCGTATTGTGCGCCCGGTCCTGGCCCTGGCCGCCGCCGGCAAACTGCCGCAGGCTTTTCCGCGGGACCTGCATCCGGAGCGGGCAGCCTTTGCGCCTTTAGAAGCGCTGGGCCGCAGCTTGACCGGCCTGGCGCCCTGGCTTGATGTGGCCCCTGAGCAACTGAGCCCGGCAGAAGCCCAGGCGCAGAGCGACTTGCGGCGGTTGGCTCAGGAGGCCCTGCGGCAGTCGCTGGCGCCGCAGGGTCCCGGCCGGCTGGTCTTTGACGGTTCGCAGGGGCCGCAGACCCTGGTGGACAGCGCCTTTTTAGCCCACGCTATCCTCCGCGCCCCTGAAACCCTGAATCAGCAGCTGGATCCTGAGGTCCGCCAGTCGCTGGCCCGGGCTCTGCGGTCCAGCCGGGAGATCTTGCCTTATCGCTGCAACTGGATTTTGTTTTCTGCCATGGTGGAGGCCGCGCTGGCCGCGCTGGGGCAGGACTGGGACCGGGTCCGGGTAGAGTACGCCATCCGCCAGACGCTGGATTGGTATGCCGGGGATGGCCTGTATGGCGATGGGGACCGCTTTCACGCGGACTATTACAACAGCTTTGTCATTCAGCCCATGCTCCTGGATATTCTGACCACTTTTCAGGCCGAAAGCGACTACGCCAGCCTGTTGCCTCCGGTCCGAGCGCGGGCCGGGCGGGCTATGGCGCTGCTGGAGCGCCTGATCATGCCCGACGGCAGTTATCCGGTGCTGGGCCGCTCGCAAGCCTATCGTTTTGGCAGCTTTCACTTGCTGGCCCAAGGCTGTCTGCAGCACCTTTTGCCGGCGGCTCTGCCGGCGGCTCAGGTCCGCTGCGCGCTGGCGGCAGTCCTTACCCGTACTTTTGCGTCCGCGGCTATGTTTGATGAGACAGGCTGGCTGCTGCCGGGTATCAGCGGCCTGCAGCCCGGTTTATGCGAACCCTATATTAACCGCGGCAGCTTATATTTGTGCAGCGCTGCCTTTTTGCCCCTGGGTTTGCCCCCGCAGGACCCGTTTTGGACTGACCCGGACTGCGCCTGGTCCCAGCGCCGGGTCTGGGCTGCCGAAGACCTGCCCTGCGACCACGCGCTGGAGGACTGAGGCTGAAAAAGGTAAATTTGATCCAGAGAATTTATGCAATTTGAGAAGCTAAGCCCTGCAAAATAAGGTATACTATCAAGCAAATCATGACGGATACCTCAGATTTGCTGCGCTGGCAGCGGATGTCTGGGGGGTGGGGGGGTTTATGAAACAACTGAATCCAAAAAGGAAAAAGCGCAGCCTGGCCTGGCTGGTCTGTTCAGCCCTGGCCCTGCTGCTGCTGATTTGGGGCAGCCCGCTGCTAAGCCAGACAACGGCAGTTGCAGCGGAAGCAAGCAGCAGTCAGACCGTGACCGGCACCAGCAGTGGCCTGACCGAAACAGAGGGCATCCTGCGTGTGGGGATGGAAGTAAACTATGCCCCCTTCAACTGGTCACAGACTGACGACGCCAATGGCGCTGTGCCGGTGGCTAACAGTGAAGGCGAGTACGCCAACGGCTATGATGTCCAGATAGCTAAAAAGATTGCGGATAAGCTGGGCCTTGAACTGGAGATAGTCAAAACGGAATGGGACGGCTTGCCCCCGGCAGTGATGAGCGGCAAAATTGACGCCATCATAGCGGGTATGTCTCCGACTGCGGAACGTAAAGAAAAGATGGATTTTACTGATTCATATTACACCTCGGATCTGGTGGTTGTAACGTTAAAATCCAGTCCTTACGCAGCTGCGACCACGCTGGAAGCTTTGTCCGGCGCCAGGATCACCGCTCAGCTGAATACGTTTCATTATACCGTGATAGATCAGATCCCGGGCGTCGTCAAAGAAACGGCTATGGATACCTTCCCGTCTATGATATCGGCGGTGCTGGCCGGCAAGATTGACGGCTACGTGTCAGAAAAGCCCGGCGCCATGGCGGCAGTCAGCTCTAACCCGGAACTGGTATGGACTAAGTTTGCGGAGGGCGCAGGCTTTGAAACCTCTTCGGAAGACACCTCGATTGCGGTTGGCCTGGCCAAGGGCAGCCAGCTGGTGGAGCCGATCAACCAGATTTTAAGCCAGATCCCTGAAGAAGAACGCCAGAGTCTGATGCAGGAAATGGTCGACCTCAATGTCGGTAAAGAGACCCAATCCTTCTGGCAGGAGGTCGGCAGCCTGATTCAGGAGTATGCCCTGATGTTCCTGCGCGGCGCGGGTAACACCATGCTGATTGCGATTGTCTCTACCTGCCTGGGCTTTCTGCTCGGCCTCCTGGTAGCGGTAATCCGCACGATTCCCATCAAGCGCAAAAAGCATAAAGTCGGTTTTGTGCTGCATAAACTGCTGTGTTTCCTGTTGTCGGTTTATGTGGAAGTCTTCCGCGGCACGCCTATGATGGTACAGGCCATGTTGATCTACTACGGCTCCAAACTGTTCTTTTCTATTGATATGTCCTCCATGTCCGCGGCCTTCCTGATCGTGTCCATCAATACCGGTGCTTATCTGGCTGAAGTGGTGCGCGGCGGCATCAACTCCATTGATCCGGGTCAGACAGAAGCCGCTACCGCGCTGGGGATGAGCCACTGGGGTACCATGGTAAGGGTCGTGCTGCCTCAGGCCATTAAAAATATCCTCCCCGCAGTCGGCAATGAGTTTGTGGTCAATATCAAGGACACCTCAGTCCTGAATGTTATCTCGGTCACGGAGCTCTACTTTATCTCCAAATCTGTGGCCGGCTCGACCTACCAGATCTTCCAGTCTTATTTCATCACCAGTGTGATTTACTTCGTCCTGACCTTTACGGTCACGCGCATCCTGCTGCTGATTGAACGCAACATGAACGGACGGACTTTTGTGCTGCAGTCAACCTCGGTGCCACAGCCTGTTCAGGTCCCCAAGGCCTGAGAGCCGGACCAGACCGGAACGATTGATTTTAAAGAGCAGGAAGGAGCTACTTATGCCAAGCGAGCATGAAACTGAAGTTATCAGAATAGATCATCTGAAAAAATCCTTTGACAGCGCGGAGATCCTGAAGGATATCAATCTGACCATATCGGCCAATGAGGTGGTGTCTATCATCGGATCCTCCGGCTCGGGTAAATCTACGCTGCTGCGCTGTATCAACCTGCTGGAAGAGCCCAGCGGCGGCGATATCTTTTATAAAGGCCAGTCAATTCTGGCGCCGGGCTTTGACGAGCGGCGATACCGGGGCAAGGTGGGCATGGTGTTTCAGCAGTTTAATCTCTTCAATAACCTTACGGTGCTGGAAAACTGCGTCATTGCTCAAATGCAGGTCCTGCACCGCTCCCGGCAGGAGGCGGAGGCCAAGAGCCTGAAAGTGCTGGAGCAGATTGGCCTGAAAGACTATGCCAAAGCCCATCCGCAGCAGATCTCGGGTGGCCAGAAACAGCGGGTGGCGATAGCCCGCGCGTTATCCATGGATCCGGAAGTGATGTTGTTTGACGAACCCACTTCAGCGCTGGATCCGGAAATGGTGGATGAAGTGCTGTCTTCGATGCGGCTGCTGGCAGATAGCGGGATGACCATGGCCGTGGTCACGCATGAAATGGCTTTTGCGCGGGATGTGTCCAGCCGGGTCTGCTTTATGGATCAAGGCCGGATCCTGGAAAACGGTACGCCGGAGACCGTCTTCAATCACCCGCAGCATGAACGGACCCGGGAATTCCTGAGCCGCTATCTCAAATCAGTACAGGCTAAGTAAAGCGGGGCGGCAGCCCCGTTAAGCGCGGCAAAACAAAACGGTATATAAAAGCCTCAGACGGCTTGCGCCTGAGGCTTTTATCGTGGCGGCCGACTGGCTGGGGCGCTTGGGGCTCAGAGCCGCAAAAAGGCTTCCGTGACCGGGCTTTGCGGCTGCGTGAAAACGGCTTCAGCTGTGCCTGCTTCTTCAATAATGCCCTGATGCATAAAAATCACTTTGTTGGCGACGTTGCGGGCAAACCCCAGCTCATGAGTTACGACTAACATGGTCATGTGATCACTGGCCAGGTCTTTCATGGTATTGAGGACTTCGCCGGTAATCTGCGGATCCAGCGCCGAGGTCGGCTCATCAAAGAGCATGATATCAGGGTTCAGCATCAGCGCTCGGGCTATCGCCACCCGCTGCTGCTGCCCGCCGGATAAGCTTGCCGGAAAGTCGTTCAGCTTGTCCAGCAGGCCTACTTTGCCCAGCAATTCCAGGCAGCGGTCCTGTGCCTGGGCGCGACTGCCGCGGCCGGTCAGGATAAAGGGCAGAGTCAGGTTTTTTTTGACCGTCATATTGGGAAAGAGGTTATAGGCCTGAAATACCATCCCCATCCTGGCCGTCAGGCGGCGGATTTGCTCCCGGCCGGCGTAAACGCCATCCCGGACTAAATCCTGGCCTTCAATGGCGATGCTGCCTCCGTCTACAGTTTCCAGATGGATCAGACTGCGCAGTAAGGTGGATTTACCGGATCCGGACGCGCCTAAGATGGCGATCACATCACCCTGGGCGACCTCAAAACTGATATCCCGCAGGACCTGATTGCTGCCAAAAGCTTTCTGCAGGTTAGCCACTTCAATCATCATAAGTTCTTCCCCCAGCTGAAGCGACTTTCCAGATGCTTTAGAATCACCGTCAGGAAGAAGTTCAGAATCATGTAAATAACCAGGGCCACCATCAGGGCGGTCATGTTGGCGTCGCGATTGACAATGGCTTCAGCATTGTGAATCAGCTCGGCGACTGATACCGCGTAAAGCAGGGAGGTATCTTTCAGCAGGGTGATGACTTCGTTGGCCACTGACGGCAGGCAGATGCGGAACATCTGCGGAAAGATCACGCGGGTCTGGGCCTGCCAGTGTGACAGGCCCAGGACCTGACAGGCCTCAAACTGACTGCGGTTAACCCCCAGCAGCCCGCTGCGGTAAATTTCCGCAAAGTAGGCGATATAGTTCAGAACAAAGGCCAGAATAGCCGCGTGAAAGCGGTCCAACAACAGATAAGGGCCAATCCCGGGGATGCGCGGCAGGCCAAAATAGATGATGACCAACTGCAACATCAGCGGTGTACTGCGAAAAATATACACATATACATTGGCCAGCCAGCGCAGCGGGCGAAAGCGCGAACGCAGCTGCAGCGCTACCGGCAGGCCCAGCGGGATAGACAAGACAAGCGCAAAGGCAAAGAGCTTCAGCGAGGTCACGGTTCCCTCAAGGAGCATGGGCAGCATTGAAATAATATAGTCCATCCGGCTGACTCTCCTGGTTTTACTTTAGGATGATGCGGTCTTCGCCAAACCACTTCTCAGAGATCGTGGCGGCGGTCCCGTCGGCGACCAGCTCCTCGAACGCGCCCATGACTTTGTCATAGAGTTCCTGATTGCCTTTTTTGAACGCAATACCGTACTCTTCGGCCGCCAGCTCATCATCCAGCATGCGGAATTTGCCCTTTTTATTGTCCAGATTCATATAATATTCGGCCACGACTTTGTCCAGAATGACAGCGTCAATACGGCCCAGATCCAACTCCTCCATGGCCTTGACGTTGTCGTCTGACTCCACCACGCTGCCCACGATGTCCTTGAGGGCATCCCCTTCAAAGGCTTCCTGGGCGGAAGAGCCGGACTGGTAGCAGATGGTGGCGCCGGCCAGATCGTCTTTGGTCTGGATGTCACTGTCGGCTTTAACCAGGATGATCTGGGCATTGGCCAGGTAAGGCTCAGACAACAGCATGGACTCCTTGCGGGCATCCGTGATGGTCAGACCATTCCACAGCACATCCACATTGCCGTTAGCCAGCTCCATTTCCTTATTGTTCCAGTTAATGGGCTGCAAAACGACTTCCATGCCCAGTTTGGCGCCAACGGCCTGAGCCAGTTCAACGTCAAAGCCGGTGAGATTGCCGTCTTCGTCCCGAAAGCCCATGGGCGGAAACGCATCATCCAGGCCCACCACGAGCTTTTCCCCCGAGCTCTTGCTGTCACTGGCGGCGGTGGTGTCAGCCGTCGCGGTTTCGGCTGTTGTGCTGTCCGCGGCTGTCGTGCTGCCGGCCGCCGTTCCGGAGCTGACGCTGGTCTGGCCGCTGCTGCAGGCGGCTAAGGTGGCGACGGACAAAATGGCAGATAATAGCAGCGCTATAGACTTTTTTTGCATAAATAAATACCCCTCAGAATTTTGTGATTCAGCACTTAGTATATCCTTTAGCTAGCTAAATTGCTACATAGACAGCAAAGCATTTTACTCCAGAGACACAGGAAATGACTGCTGTTCAGGCTCGCCCCCGGTCCTAAATCAAGCCGGAAGCCGCGACGGCCTGGCAAGCTTTAGCCAGCACCGTTTCATCCTGTACCAGTGCCATCCTGACATGTCCTTCTCCAGACGGACCAAACGCGCTGCCGGGGGTGACCAGGACGCCGCTGTGGTCAAAGAGCTCCAGGGCAAAGGCCTCTGAGCTGGTAAAGCGGGCGGGGATATTGGCCCATACAAACATAGTGGACCGGGGCCGGCTGACTGGCCAGCCGGCTTGCGTCAAGCCGTCACAAAGCACCGCGGCCCGGCTGGCATAGGCTTGCCGAGTCAGGCCGACACTGCTTTGATCCCCGCTGATAGCGGCAATGGCGGCTTTTTGAATCGGCAGAAACATGCCGTAATCCAAATTGGATTTCAGCCGTTTCATTTCCGCTATGATGTCAGCGTTGCCCAGGCAAAACCCAATCCGGGCGCCGGCCAGGCCATAAGTCTTGGATAAGGAATTAAACTCTACCCCCAGCTCACGCGCGCCGGGATAGGCCAGGAAACTTTTGCCCTGGCTGCCGTCAAAAATCAACTCACTATATGCATTGTCATGGGCGACCAGGATATTGTACTGCCGGGCAAACTCAATCAACTCCCGATAAAAGGAGGGCGGGGCCAGCGCGGTTGTGGGGTTATTGGGGTAAGATACCACCATCAGTTTAGCCTGTCGGGCAACAGCCGTGGGGATATCCCGCAGTTGAATCACATAATCATGCTCCGGCCGCAGGGGCAGATAGGCCAGCCGCGCGCCAGCCAGTTTAGGCCCGTCCGCAAAAATGGGGTAACAGGGATCCGGCACCAGGACTGTATCCCCCGGGTCCACTAAGGCCAGCGCCAGGTGCGCTAAGCCATCCTGCGAACCCATTAACGATAAAATCTCATGGTCAGGATCCAGGGTAACCTGATAGCGCCGGCGATACCAGTCCGCTACAGCCTGCCGCAGCTGCGGGCGGTCGCTGATCGCGTAGACATATTGAGCCGGGTCAGCGGCCGCCTGGGCTAAAGCGGCCATGACATGTGGCGCCGGAGGTATATTAGGCGTCCCCACACTTAAGTCAATGACGGGTAAACCGGCTGCCTGCCGCTGCCGTTTGAGCAGGGATAATTTAGTAAAGATGCCTTCCGCAAATTGCTGCATACGCAAGCTGGACTCCATGAGTTAGCCTCCTGTCGCGGCATGACGCGCCGCACAAAATAAAAGGATCTGCAGTTGAGCTCAGATCCTGGCAAGGAATGACTATATTATACCTTTAAAAATTTGCTTTTTGGAGCGGTAAACAGGATGGTGGCTTTTCTTTCAGTTTATCACACAGATAAAACCGCCCCCGCAAAGCCGCGGCTATCGGAAAATTGCCTCCAAATCGGCCCGGAAGAGCGGCAGGAAGGTTTATACGTGAAAGATGTATCAATAAAAGTTTCATAAATTGACAAATACTGCTAAAGCGTCTGCGGGTAACAACCAAAAATCCAGGAGCATAATACGACGGTAAAAGCCCTGAATATACACACATTGCCTAAAAGACAAGATCAAAACGGCCTTGCTACAGCTAAGTTGATAAATAATAAAATGACAGAAGAGACAGAGAAAAATTCAAAATTGTCTCATTTGTCAATTGACGGGACCTGAGCCGGATTATATACTCAGCTCAGTTCTTCTGCTTGGAGAACTGGCAGGAACGGTTAAGAGACTGAAACAAGCAAACCTGAACAAGCGGCGGTCTGGCCTCATTTGGGGAGAGGCACAGACAGGGGGCGCCGGTTGATATAAGCCTGATAATCTACCGCTTTTGTTTGCGCGGGCGGCTTGAGACCAGCTTTCGGGGGATGGGTGGTCCTATCAGATGACAGACCTGGCTTTGGGATATCCTGAAACCAGCCCAGGCGGTCAGGTGTTTCAGTCTACTTAACAAACCTGCAAACAACCCAAATCTTTCTCCTTTTATATTGTTCTGCTGGCAGCCGTCCCGGAGCATTTACAGGCTCCGGGACGGCTGCTGTCTGCGGCCTGCCCTGAGTTTTTGCGCTGACTTGCTCAAAAGCCAATGTTCTGCTAGTATAGATTTTCACGGGGAAGTTCTCCCTGCTCTGGTACCGGCTCCGGGCCCTGTGCGATATGGCCCGCGAACCCTGTCAGGTCCGGAAGGAAGCAGCAGTAAGCGGTCACCCGTATGTGCTGCAGTTCAGTCTGGGGTCGGTATCAGAGCAGAGGGCGCTTCTTTTTTTGGCTATACTCGACTTGGTAAGGAGGCAGAAACATGGCGTTATACCGTGAATGGCGGCCGTTGACTTTTGATCAGGTCGTTGAACAGGCGCATATTGTGGGGCCGCTGAAACAGGCGGTTATCAGCGGTGATATTGCTCACGCCTATCTTTTTACCGGTACCCGGGGCACCGGCAAAACCACCATGGCCAAAATCTTAGCCCGGGCAGTCAACTGCCTGCAGCCTCAGGCCGGGAATCCGTGCAATACCTGTGACATTTGCCGGGGTATCCTGGACGGCACACTGCTGGATGTGGCCGAAATTGACGCCGCCTCCAATAACTCCGTGGATAATATCCGCCAGATAACCGAAGAAATTGTGTTCCTGCCCACCAAAGCCAAATATAAGGTCTATATCATTGATGAGGTTCATATGCTTTCCAGCGGGGCTTTTAATGCCTTGCTGAAAACCTTGGAAGAACCGCCGGCACATGTGATTTTTATTCTGGCCACAACGGAACCGCAGCGGATCCCCGCGACGATTTTGTCGCGCTGTCAGCGCTTTGATTTTCGCCGGATCACCTTAACCGGCCTGAGCCGGCGCCTGCGCCAGATAGCCAAGCAGGAGCATATCCGGATTGACGACGATGCGGTGCATGAAATCGCCTTGCTGGCTGATGGGGCCATGCGTGATGCGATCAGCCTGTTGGATCAGGCCAAGACCAGCTTTCCGGAAGGCGCGACCGGCGCGGATATCCTGAGCATGACCGGACAGGTCAACCGCAGCTTTTTAGCCGCGCTGGCAAAGCATCTCTGCCAGGGTGAGGCGATGGCCGTGCTGCAGCAAGTGGACCAGCTGTTAGCCCAGGGGCAGGATATGGTGCGCTTTGCCCATAATCTGGCCGCTTTTTACCGGGATCTGCTGGTTTGCGCCGTGGTGAGAGACAGCAGGAAGCCTTCTGAAACAGCTTTGACTGAGCTGGTGCATGCTAACAGTGAAGACCTGGCGCGTATGCAGGAGGTTGCGGCCAGGTACCGGCAGGAAGACCTGATTCGCATCATCCGCCAGCTGGCGGAACTGTTATCTGATCTGCGCTGGTCAACTGATCCCCGCACGCTGCTGGAGCTGGGTTTGCTGAAACTGATGGCGCCAACTGCGGCTGGAGCTGCTGCCGGTTTGCCGCGCTCTGTCCCTGAGACCGCGGCGGTTCTGCCGGCCGCGCCCACGCCGCCGGCGCAGCCGCAGTCGGCAGGGCCGCGCAGTACCGCGGGCCTGGCCGGCGCGGTCAAGGCGGCTGTTTTGGCTGCTGATCCCGGACCGGCTGCGGCCAGGCCCGCACCTGAACCCGCGCTCCGGCGGCAGCCGGCGGCCCCGACCGCGGCCCCTGATCCTGGCGCGGTGGCCCCGGCGGCGGCCTCCGACCCTGGCGCGGCGGCCCCGGCGGCGGCCTCCGACCCTGGAGCGGCGCAGGCGGCCGCCCAAAGGGCTAAGGAAGGGCAGGCCCGCTGGCCGGAGATTCTGGAGCGGCTGCGGCAGCAGGATATGTTCAGCTATCTCTTTGCCCGGCATGCGGAGGTCGCAGCGGAGGCAGAGGTGCTGGTGCTTTACTTTGCCAAGCAAGAAAAAGCTAATTATAATGTCTTTACGACCAGCCGCGGTCAGCAGCCGCTGATCAGGGCGGTCCGAGAGACCTTAGGTCATCCGCTGCGGCTGGCTTTCAGGGTCAGGGAACAGGCGGAGTCTCAACCGGACGGTGCACTGACGGAACCGGAACCGGGCCTGGCATGGCTTAACCGGCTGACTCAGGCCGCCCAGGCTTTAGGTATACCGGTTGAACGGCCTGAGCCCGGGGCGGATGAGGCTGACAAGCCTTAAAAAACAGGGGCCGGACAGCCCCCGCATTTGAGTACTGATTGAGGATGGTTAATTAATATGGCAAGAAGAAACATGGGTATGGGCGGTTTCCCCGGCGGCAATATGAACCAATTACTGCAGCAGGCGCAAAAAATGCAAAAAGATATGGCCAG
The DNA here is from genome assembly GCA_028704415.1 of Oscillospiraceae bacterium. Classification (GTDB taxonomy): domain Bacteria; phylum Bacillota; class Clostridia; order Saccharofermentanales; family Fastidiosipilaceae; genus JAAVLZ01. Next base: position 13,326 of record JAQWFM010000053.1, read on the forward strand.
GGCTCAGGAAGAGCTGGCCACGATGGTGGTGGAGACCAGCAGCGGCGGCGGTCTGGTGACCTGCCGCATGAATGGCGAACATCAGCTGACTGCCTTGCAGATTAATCCGGAGGCCCTGAATCCGGAGGACGCGGACATGCTGCAGGACGCCATTATCACCGCGGTTAATGAAGCCAGCCGTCAACTAGCTGCCGCCAGTGAGGAGAAACTGGGCCAGTTTGGTGCTCTGGCCAAGGGGTTGTAATTATGCCGGCTTTTCCGCCCGCTATCCATAAACTGGTGTCACAGCTGGCTTCGCTGCCGGGTATCGGCCAAAAGAGCGCGCAGCGGCTGGCTTTTTATATCCTGAGTCAACCGGCTGACTACGCCCGGCAACTGGCCGCGGCCATTTCCCTGGCCCGCCAGGATGTGGCACTGTGTTCAGAGTGTTTTAACCTGACGGAGACAGACCCCTGTGAGATTTGCCAGGATAAAAACCGCAATCACCATACGATTTGCGTGGTTGAAAGCCCGGCGGATGTTGCCGCGATGGAACGGACCCGGGAATATGACGGGCTTTATCATGTCCTGCATGGCGCGATTAATCCCATGCAGAATATTGGCCCGGAAAATCTGCGCCTCAGGGAGCTGCTGACCCGGCTGACCCGCCATCCGGAGGTGGATGAGGTTATTCTGGCCACCAATGCAACGGTGGAGGGGGAAGCCACAGCCATGTACCTGGCCCGGCTGATCAAGCCCAGCGGCATTAAGACGACCCGGATTGCGCACGGGATTCCCATGGGAACTAACCTGGAGTACGCGGATGAAGTGACTTTGGGCCGGGCGCTGGCCGGACGCCAGCAATTATAAGCGGGCGGACTGGTCCTGGCGCCTGTCGGGGGCAGGGCTTCGGCCGCCGTTTGGAGATTTAGCCGGATTTCAGCGGCCGGACAGCGCAAGGCTTTGGCAGGTGCCTAAACCGGCCAACCAGGTAGTTATTGGTCAAAAAGATAGATAATTGACATTATAATAAGTGATCGCCGTACTTATGCCAGTGACTTAGGCATCACAGCGACGGTTATTTAATGGAGAGAATTAATTCAAATAAACTTAACAATTATTCATTGAAATCAGTCTGTCACTAAATTATTATGAGATAAAGATTACTCCTAATAGTAAGGTGGAAAATATGCTAATTGTGCCACCTTCGCTACTATCACACCAACAGGTAGGGTGTGGGGAAAGGACGGACATGATGACCTCGCATTTTGACTCGAGTTTCAGCAATGAATCAACGCCGGCTCCGCGGAGCGGCAACAAGCATAAGGTGTTCCATTCCAAGATGACGGATGCCTATGCAATCAGTGAATTAGGTGTTGAGGAACCAGAAAAAACCAATGACACCTATTTTGAAGATCTGCTGGTGCAGACTCTGGGTGAGATTAACGTGATGTTTGAAAAGGTTGTACACACGTTTTACGCACCTTACGGACTGACTTTTGTGCAGATCCCGGTTTTGATGACTTTATTTAAAAATGGTCCGATGACGGTTTCGCAGTTGGGCCGCACCCTGGAGATTGGCTCCAGTAACATTACGCCGCTGTGCAAGCGGTTAGAAAAGGCCGGCCTGGTGACACGTAACCGGGACACCGTTGATCAGCGGGTGGTTTACATCAACATAACCGACCATGCGCGCAACATTCTGCATAAAATCAGCATGGAGATTCGCAACAGCATCAAGGTGCAGCTGCTCAATCAGGAACAGCAGGATTCAGTCATTAAAGGTATGGAACTGCTGAAAGCGTATATGGGAGCTTTACTGGAGTCTAATACCGTAGTTAAGGCTGCTAAACCCAAGCCCAAGCCCGGCCGGGTTGGCCGGCCCCGGCAAAAGGCCACCCCTACCCCGGAAGAACTGGCTCAAATGGGTTCCATCTTTACCCGGGCAGCTGAGGCTGAAGACCAGGATGAAGAAGACGAGCCGGAAGATCTGGCCGCAGCGCCGGACGATAACGACGCGATCGAAGATGACGCGCCGGATCTGGAGCCCTGAGAAGGCCGCCCTGGCGCAACCTGCTGGCGTTGATTGATCAAAAGGATGACAGCAGTCTGTCCGGACCAGGGGTCCGGCAGACTGCTGCTTTGCTGATCTGCCGGATGTTCACCCGGCTCTTTTTGGTTTAAAATAAACGGGTTGAGTATGGTTAAAGAAAGAGGCTGCTAATATGGCTGAACAATACTATGAGCTGCACATTGCCGGATTGACCCGTCAGCTGCCGGTCATGCCGATCAGTGAGGACACCGCTATTGCCGGCTTTGTTATCCTGGGGGATACGGAAATTGTGACCGCGGTGGCACCTGAGCTGAATGCCAAATTGCCGCCCTGTGATCTCCTGGTGACGGCTGAAGCCAAGGGCATTCCGCTGGTGGCGGAAATGGCGCGCCTGCTGGGGCATAAGCGCTATGTGGTGGCCCGCAAGAGTATGAAGCTTTATATGGAAGATCCGCTGATTGTGGATGTGGATTCCATCACGACCGCGGCCCACCAGAAATTGTATCTGGATGGCAAGGACGCGGCCCGGATGAAGGGCCGCCGGGTTGCGATTATTGATGACGTGATCTCCACCGGTGAATCACTCAAAGCGCTGGAAGATCTGGTCAACACCGCCGGGGGCCAAATCGTGGCCAAGGCCGCTATTCTGGCGGAGGGCGAAGCGATTGACCGGCAGGATATTGTCTACCTGGAGCCGCTGCCTTTAATCCCGCTGACCTGAATCTCGCCGGCCTGAATGCTTTGCACCCGGGCTAGAGCCCGGCCAGGCTAGGGTTTGGCAGGGGTGCTGGGCCCGGCTTTGACGCCTGGCTGAGGCTGGCTTCAGGCCCAACCCCGTTTACGGCGGGGCCTGCCGCATAAAAACCGCTCTCCGGTGGCTTACTTAGGGCCAGCCTTGAGAGCGGTTTTGAGTTTCAGACTGCCTGGACCAGGCTTGACCGAAAGAGCGGGCTTAGTCTGCTGTTTCCAGGGCCTGCTGTACCCAGCGGGCGATCAGCAGATGGCCGGTGGCGTTGGGATGGACCCGGTCGCTGGCCAGAGTCATATAGTGCCGTTTTTGCAGGAGCTGATCAAAAGCTTTTTGCGTATCAACCAAAATGTACTGATCGCTCTCCATAGACAGGCGGCGCACAATATCTGCATATTGATCAACCATGGCCCGCATGGGATCACTGCTGTGCAGTTCCATAAAAAACGGGGTCAGCAGCAGGATGCGGCGGCAAACCGGGCGGCTTTGGCGCAGCAGCTCCTGATAATTGGCCTCAAACTCCCCCGGAAGAATAAACTCCTTAGGATTGCCGGGACCGTCAAACTGACGCCACACATCATTGATGCCGATCAGGATGGACAGCACTGCCGGCTGATACGCCAGCACATCGCTGTCCCAGCGGTCCAGCAGCCGGCGGGTCGTGTCACCTGAAATAGCGGTGTTAAGAATATTGAAATCCTGATCCGGATAATCCAGACTTAGCGCGGCGCAGACATAAGCGGGGTAGGCTGTGCCCAGACCGCCGGCGTAGCCGCTGCCGACAGGACGATTCCGGCCACAGTCCGTGACGGAGTCTCCGGTAAATAAAAGCGTTTCCTGAGGTTTTAGCAGCATATAGCAGCTCCTTTCGCTCCTTGGTTTAAATCTTTTTCCATTATAATAGGAGCAGGATGAATGTAAACGGCCTGACCGCAGGTACAAGGCCATGCTAAAGGAGATCAACAAGATGACCCAAAAAATCGGCATCATCGGCACCGGGGGTATAACAGAGGCTCATTTGGAAGCTTTGACTGGCTTGCCGGAGGTGCAAATCTGCGCCATTGCCGGCCGTAATCAAAGCCGCGCGGCTAAGCTTGCCGCGACCTACTTGCCGCAGCAGTTAATACATTTTTATGAATCTTATGAAAGCATGCTGCTTAAGGAGCGGCTGGACGCTGTATTTGTCACCCTGACGCCCCAGTTGCATGGCGACATGGAGGTAGCGCTGGCTCAGTCGGTTCCGGCGGTGTTTATTGAAAAGCCAATGGCCAACCGGCTGGAACCGGCGCTGCAGGCGCGCGCAGCCTTTAAAAAAGCAGGCACCATTGTGGCGACAGGCTACATGATGCGCTGGCAGCCGGGGGTGCCAGCCGCGGAAGCCAGCTTGCGGGAAGCCGCGGAAGTGCCGGTCACCCTGAATGGCTGCTGGATCAATCCCATGCCCGGAGTTTCCTGGTGGCGCCGGCAAGCTTTGTCCGGCGGGCAGTTTGTGGAGCAATGCACCCATATTGTCGATACCGCTATGGCTTTAGCCGGCCCGATTACAGAAGTCTATGCTATGGCGGCGCGCGGTTTTGTGCAAGACGTGCCAGATTATGACATAGATGACGCGCTGGCGGTGACGGTCAGAACCGGATCTGGCGGTGTGGGCACGTTTTTAACCGGCTGCTACCAGGCCCCCGGTCAGACCGGCCGGGTGGGCTTAGACCTTAGCAGCGCTACCAGACAATTCAGCTTTTCCGGGTGGTCGGCGGACTTATGGCTGCGCGAAGGGGATCAGCCCGCCCGACAGATTGCGGGTCTTGGCCGGGAGGCTGTTTTCAGGCTGGAGGACGAGGCTTTTTTGCAGGCGGCAGCTACCGGCGACCCCAGCGGCCTGAGGTCAGACTATGACAGTGGCTTGCAGACGTTAGCCGTGACCCTGGCAGCGGTGCAGTCCGCGCGGGAAAACCGGCCGGTCAGGCTGACGGAGCTCCTGTGAAGGCGACGACAAACCAGGGTCCCGGCGCAGTTGACTTGATGAAGCAGGCCGCATCCCGCGGCCTGGCGCACACGCATTTTTTGACGCCGGCAGAAACAGAGACCTTAAACCAGACTTTGAACCGGCAGCGGCAGGCTTTTACCCTCACCTTTTATGGCGGTTTTGCTGGCGCAAAGCGCCAGGTGGCAGTCCTGACGGATATCCGGCGGAGCCCTTGCGAAGCGGCCGCGGTGATTGCGGCTGTGGCGATTCATCACCGGCCGCAGGACGAGCTCAGTCACCGGGATATTTTAGGGGCCGTGCTGGGACTGGGCCTGAAGCGGGAGACCATAGGCGATATTGTAACCGGACCAGTGGCTTATCTGGTCTGTTTAGGCAATCTGGCCGACGTCATCGCGGCAGAATTGACTAAGGTCGGTCCCTTTGGCGTAACTGCCGGGATCGTGCCACTGGAGACACTGCCGCCGCGGCAGGAACAGCTGGAAGAGCAGACGGGCACGGTCGCTTCAGCCCGTCTGGATGCGGTTTTGGCCGCGTCCTTCCGGCTGGCCCGCGGCAAGGCTGCGGACTACATTTTGTCCGGCAAGGTGCAGCTGGCCTATGCATTGTGCCAGAAACCGGACCGGGAGGTCAGCGGTGGCCAGGTTATTTCTGTCCGCGGCCTGGGCCAGGTCAAAATACTCGCGCTGGGCGGCACCAGCCGCAAGGGGCGGCTGATAATCCGCTATGGCCGCTATGTCTGATCTGGCTAAGCTATTCCTGTGGATACACCATGCGGGGCATTCCCTTGAGAGATTTTCAGCCGGATCCGCGAAGCAGAAAAAATTTTAGTATCAAATTAGTATCAGGAAAAGAAAAAGCCCCAGAAGTGTAGCAAATAGGGCTATTAATGCTAGAGCGGATCTCTTGCTTGCATCGCTCTTGCCAGCGTCATAAATACCTGGCGCAGGCTTGAGCATGCAGGGGCAAAAAGCCGATCTGAATCAGAATCGGATTGATGGCATAGTCAACCGCATAAGCAGCGGGGAGCTGTATGCTGACGTAGCTTGGCTCTTGGATGACTACCCCGACGTTTCTCAGGATGGATACAGACGGCATAAGACTTGCCGATGCGCCGTGGAGTACGTGCCCGACAAGGGCAAAAGACAGGACGTTTGGAGCAAAAAATGGCGCGCCCCTGAGGAGAGCATTAAAATTGAGGCAAGGAAGAAGATAAAAAACGAAATAATTTTCTCGATATCTGATAGCCAGTTTGGGCAAAAGGCCGGAAAGCACATGCAGGATTATGGATTGAATGCTTCCGACGAAAGCGACAGAAAGAAGTTTGAAGGAATAATACATGAAATCGCAAATAATCCAGACCGTACTGTTAGAAGCGTAATGCGGAGAGGCCAAACGAAGCCGGTAATTGCTTACATCAAGGGTGATAATGCGGTTTTAGTGAACGCTAAGAAAGACGTTATAACAATCATGAAAGGAGCCGCGGATAATGCAAGGCTTAAGAACCAGGGAAAATCCTAAGTTTCTAAATTTCTTTGAACAAGTTCAAAAGGAAGCTGCCGCGATAGGCTGCGTGTTTTTCTTGATTTTGGAGAATGCAAGGATATTCCTTTTGAAAACATGGAAACAGATGACATATCAGGCTGGCTTATACCTAATCCCCCAAGCAGCCACTTTGAGGCTCTATTTCCGATGATAGAGCTTTGGGAGAATTTGAAGAATTCTACACATGGTGCATCCCTTCGCTTGAAAACGACACACTAAGGATCAAATTTCGAAATGTCACACAGGCCCTGAAATTAGGCGATATGCATGGCACGCAAGCGGCCGGGAAATCAGATACCCACACAGTCGCTGTTGCTGAGTAACCAAAACAGGCTCTATCAAGAGGCTGTTTCTTTGTATACAGAGACAGAGCGAAAGGCGCAGCGCGGGCAGATCAATCTGCTGAAGCCCCTCATGGCACGGACGAATAAAGGGCTGTGGGTACACTCCAAGTTCGGATACTCCGTGCCGCGGCGAAATGGTAAAAACGAAGTTGTGGCAATCTGTTTTGGCCGGATGAAAACGAACAGGAGATGTAAACCTGAACGAAGTTAAGGACCAAGAACCTGTCAACGAACCTGAGAAGGACTTAGCAGATAAGATCACAGCGCCTGAATCTTATTCGCCTTATCAGGGCAGGCAATCCGTAAGGCGTCCAATTATTGCATTATTTAAGATCGCAGAGCAGAAGAGCGATAATAATGCAGCATAAAATAGAGATTTCCCTCCGTAGCCGGACAGCTTAGCAGAGAGGCATCAGAAATCAGATCAACTAATCCAGGTACAGGGTCTGTTGTCTCGTGCGCCTCCATGAGAAGACATCCATTCGTTTCCATAAATAAGGTAATTTTGCCGGAATCACTCATGAAGGAATATATCGGTCACGAAACCAGCATGGACACTTATGGCGTTTACGGTCAGGAACTGGATGAAGACGCTTGGGCGGCGGCTCAGATCCTTGATCAGTTTCCAATAATAGTCAAATCGACAGCTGAAAAGTGTGGCAAAAAGTGTGGCAATAAAAACGAAAAACCGCTGTGACGCCGATATCACAACGGTTTATAGTGGCGGAGAGAGTGGGATTTGAACCCACGGTGGTTTGACCCACGCCGGTTTTCAAGACCGGTGCCTTAAGCCAGCTCGACCATCTCTCCGTTTCAATTGATGCGAACCGTTCCATATTTTAAGTCC